>CAJWGB010000097.1 GCA_913031625.1 uncultured Planctomycetaceae bacterium
CCGGAGGAGGCGTTTCGTTTAATCGGCAGCCGCAGGCGCACGTGTGGACTCTTCCTGTCGTTGAGTGTTCTTTGCGGAACCAGAGCCTTCGGTTCGACGATGACGAAGACCTCGGCCGCCGTCCGGCGGCGGCCGCCACACAATCCGGCAACGATCCCGCTTTCAGTGGGGTCTCATCGTTTAACCGGCCCGACCATCGCGGGAAAATGGCACGGATTCCCGAGAAGTCAGTCTTTCCGGGTGACAACACTGCGGGCACCCGAAACAATCCCGCCCATGAACAGTTCATGGAATCCAGACTCATGGCAGACACGAATCGCTCAGCAGCAGCCCGTTTACGACGACGCTGAAGCAGTGGGCAGTGTCGTTGGAAATCTCGCGCAATTGCCTCCCCTCGTGACGGCATGGGAAGTTGAGCGACTGCAGGCTCAACTGGCGGAAGCCGCTGCCGGCCGCGCTTTTGTTCTTCAGGGCGGAGACTGTTCAGAGAGCTTTGCTGACTGCAACTCTCGCACCATTCTCCGCAAGCTGAAGGTGCTGATTCAGATGAGTCTTGTTCTCATCTGTGGATCACGCCAGCGCGTGGTTCGGATCGGGCGAATCGCCGGGCAGTATGCTAAACCGCGCAGTGCCAACACTGAGACCCGCGAAGGTGTTGAGCTGCCCAGTTATCGGGGAGACATCATCAATCGCAGCGGATTTAGTCGTGATGACCGCGCCCCCAATCCTGATTTGATGCTGCGTGCCTACGAACGTTCTGCACTGACCATCAATTACATCCGAGCACTCAGCGAAGGTGGATTTGCAGACCTGCATCACCCTGAGAACTGGGACCTCGAATTTGTTCGCAACACGCCGGGATCCAGAAAGTACCAGGAGCTGCTCGAATCACTCAGCGACTCCATTCGATTCATGGAGGTTGTGTCAGGGGGAGAACTCGACCAGCTGACCCGTGTCGACTTCTTCACGTCACATGAAGGACTGCACCTGTTGTATGAACAGGCCCTCACACGGCAGGACCAGCGGCAACAGGGTTACTACAACCTGAGCACTCACCTGCCGTGGATTGGTGACCGCACGCGACAGATTGATGGCGCTCATGTCGAATACTTCCGTGGAATTCGCAATCCCATTGCGGTCAAGGTCGGGAACACGATTGCCCCGGATGAACTGGTCGATCTGATTCGGGTTTTGAATCCGGAGAACACGCCGGGGCGTCTGACACTGATTCACCGATTTGGCGCGGACAAGATCTCGTCACGACTGCCATTCCTGATCGACGCTGTCCGTGGGGCCGGGCAGATCGTCCTGTGGAGCTGTGATCCGATGCATGGGAATACCCAATCCACCCGTAACGGATTCAAGACTCGTTCGTTCGACGACATTACGTCTGAGATTATCACGGCGTTCCACCTTCATCGAGAGTGTGGCAGTCGTCTTGGCGGTATCCATCTTGAACTTACCGGCGAAGACGTCACCGAATGTACGGGAGGCCCGGCCAACCTGACTGAATCCGATCTGCCGCGCGATTATCGATCTCAGGTGGACCCACGCCTTAATTACGAGCAGGCCATGGAAGTTGCATTCCTGCTTGCTGAACAGATGAAGTAGGGCGCGATACCGGTTGAGGATTGGGAGTCTTTGGAATCAGGCTTTAAGGCCGACGCTCGCGCATGGCAGACGCAGCAACGTGCACTCTGTGGGGAGCAACTCCGAACGGTCTGCGCAGCTTCTAGTCGAGCCCCTGCAGGAACGACCGCAATTCGTCTTCGTCTTTTGTGGACGCTTTTGACTCAGCGGGGGCAGGTGGAGGAGGAGGTGGTGGTGAGTCATCACCATCCAGAACCACGAGGTCATCTTCTTCGACTTTGATGGGCTCATCCATGTCGAGGACTTCGACGTCTGCGTCCGCAAACTCGATGATCTGGTCATCGTCATCAACGACGTCGTAGGTTTTTGGAATCGCTTCTGCTTCGTCCACGACCTCGATGATTTCGTCTTCCACGACTTCAACGATGTCTTCAACTTCCTCAATGACTTTGACTTCGTCGACTTCCACGATCTCGATGGCGTCGGCGTCCATGATGTCGTCCACTTCGTCGGCCGAAATCGTCTCTTGTTCGTCGCCGTCCAGTGTGCTGAAATAGTCGTTGTCAGAGAGGCTGTCAGAGAGGCTGTCAGAGGTCACGTAGTCTGCGGTCGGTTCGTCTTCCTCTGCTGCCGGGCCACCCGATTCGATGGCGAAGTTCATCTCGTTCGGATGCGCAGCGGGTGGGATATCAGAAAGAGTCTGGTCCGTCGGGGATGCAGCTGATGATTCCGCTTCTATGCGTGCGTCGTTGATACTGACTTCCAGTTGGTCAGCCGACACGGATTCTGTGTAAACGCGAGCAGTAAACTGCACGGGTCCGACGGACAACTCGGTGCCATCCTTCAGCTTATAGCGTTTACCGGACGTCAGGCGTTTGCCATCCATGTAGGTGCCGTTGCTGCTGTCCAGATCGGTGATCGTGGCGGTATCTGCGTTGACTCGCAGAAAGCAGTGTCGGCGGCTGACCTGAGGTGCGGACAGGCGAAGGTTACATTCGGCGCCGCGTCCCACGACGATGTCGTGCCTCACGGTGACCTTCTTGATGTTGGAAGGTTGATCCTGCAGTTCCAACACAACCTTCATTTGTCGCCCCAGAGGGTTTCGGAAAAAACAGGAATCAGAGGCGGAGTGTCATAGCTCTGACACGGGTCTCTCTCTGACTTGCCGCCACGTACTATGGCCGCAGCCTAAAAGGTGCCAAATGCCCCAGGCACCTGCAACCCGGATGTTGCAAATTCACCCGTTTTTGCTGCGAATCCAGGTTTCGCAATTGGCACATAAGGAAAATGCCATCAGCTCCGCCTCATAATTCCTAATGCGGACATTCGTGCGTCATCCCGTAGAATGAAGGCTCAAATGAGCGCCGACTGGGAGTCATTTACAGAACAGACCGTGGAGGCAGCCGAGGTTCGGCTGTTGGGATTCGTTGATGCGCCCGCTGTCCTCGCTCTGCAGAAGCTGATGCAGCATGAGGTTCGACAGCAAAGCCGCGTCAGTGCCGGAATCCTGATCTGTGAGCATCCCCCCATCCTTTCCGCCGGCAGAGATTCGAATCTTCTTGAGCTGCCCGCAGATCAGCGAGAGCTGGAGTCGAGGTCACTCAGAGTTCACCGAGTTTCAAGGGAAGGGGGGACCATCCTGCACCAGCCCGGACAGCTGGCGATCTACGTGATTGTTTCACTGTCGGAGTGCGGATTCGGCGAAAATGAGTTCCGCTGGAGACTCCAGGATGCAATTATCCGTACCTGTGACGATTCTCAGGTGAAAGTCGAACGAAGAACTGATGATCCGCATGGGCTCTATGGCCGGCATGGACTGTTGTGTGAGACTTGCTTTGAAGTTGAACGCGGCGTTACAGGGTTTGGAGCATTTCTGAATATTAGTGCTCGACTTGATGAAGCAAGACAGTTCGGCCGCGGACTGCTGGGAGAACGAATCTCGTCGTTGAATGCGGAACGAGTGCGACCCTCACTGATGGCACAGGTTCGCTCGGCCCTCATTGAAAATCTGTGCGAACAAATGGGCTACCCAGAGTATCATATTCATACCGGGCACCCTTTTCTCAAACGAGTCAATATGGCCACCGGCCAGCAGCATTGATCCATCTGTATCTGTACTACGAAAGACGGCATGACCAGCCTTCCAATTATTGATCTTCAGCAGGAACGCCCCAAACGGCGGCTCCCCAAATGGCTCAAACGCCCGTTGCCTCAGCCAGGCATGGCCTACACCGACAGCGTGATCTCAGATCTTGGTCTGGAGACCGTTTGCGAGAGTGCTCGCTGTCCCAATCGGACGGAATGCTGGAGTCAGCAGACTGCTACCTTCATGATTGGCGGTAACGTGTGTACGCGCCCGTGCGGTTTCTGCAGTGTGCCGAAAGGTAAGACGACTGCCCTGGAAATCGATGAGCCGGAACGCGTTGCGGAAGCAGCTGAGCGACTTGGGCTTCGGTACGTAGTTATCACATCTGTGACTCGAGATGACCTTGTCGATGGGGGGGCTGAACACTGGTACCAGACAGTCCTTGCCGTCCGCAATCGAACGGGCGCCGAGGTGGAAGTGCTGACGCCCGACTTCATGGGGAATCGAGCAGCGATCAGCCGCGTGATCGAATCACAGCCGGATGTGTTCAATCACAATACTGAGACTGTGCCCAGACTCTATGATCGAGTGCGTCGCAATGCGGACTATCAAAGGACACTCGATCTGCTGAAACAGGTGAAGGATGAGGCACCGGAGATGCCCACCAAGAGCGGACTGATGCTCGGGCTCGGTGAGACTCGTGATGAGTTAATGGATGTCTGTGCTGACCTGCGTGCAGCCGGCTGTGACATGATTACTCTGGGACAGTATCTTCAACCGTCGCCTGGACACCTGCCCGTCGAACGGTACGTGCCGCCGGCCGAATTTGATGAGATCGGCGATCTCTGTCGCAGTCTTGGATTCCGCATGGTTGCCAGCGGACCATTCGTTCGCAGTAGTTATCACGCTGGCGAGATGACAGACCATATGGATCTTGGTACTCAGCCCGACGCCATGAATTCACAGGAAAAATGAAGATTCTTGCCGTTGATACATCGGGCATGAGCGGCTCAGTTGCACTGAGCGATAACAACACGCTGATCGCAGCCAGACCGCTCACAGCGGAAGGTCGGCGTCACGCTCAAACACTTGTGAGTGAAGCAGCACGACTGCTGACGGAAGTGGACACGAAGCCGGCAGGCATTGATGTCGTCGCTGTCAGTATTGGACCAGGCAGCTTCACCGGTTTGCGTGTCGGTTGCGTGTTTGCCAAAACGTTTGCGTGGGCAAATGATGCCAGTCTTGTTGCTGTCGATACTCTGCAGGCATTTGCAGTGAACAGCAGCATCAGTAACGGTGTGATCCGAGTCATCAGTGATGCACAGCGCAGGGAGGTCTTTTGCCGCGACTATTCGGCAGCCGACCGCAGTCCTCTTACTGACCTGACGATCATTCCTGTGGCAGATGTTGGGCAAACGGTTGGCTCGGACGTCATGACAGTCACCGGGCCAGGTGTGCGGCAGTTTTCGGAACTTCTGCCAGAGACGCTTTGCAGCTACGTGCAGTCGCCGGAGGCTGTGTTGCTTGCCCCTGATGTTGCTTCCTTAGGCGCAGAGTTGGCTGAGTCCGGGGCTGTCGCAGACATTGCTGCGCTGGAACCAGTCTACGTGCGTCGGAGTTACGCGGAAGAAAAGCGCGACCAGACCTGATCTGTCTGGAGAGTTCATACCGAGAACCCTTCCGGCATTACATCGAGATCGCCTGCTTCTTAAGAAACATCTCGAGGTGTGCCTGAGGGCCCGCCTTCTCTGCAGCAGGCGTTTTTTGCACGGCCGTCTGTGCCCACTGTTGTGCCTGCTTGAAGTCACCGGCCGCGGCATGAGCGGCTGCCAGCGTGTCCAGCGTGTTCCAGTCCTGGTAGCCGGTCATCTGGCAGGCCGCTGTTGCCAGCTTAACTGCCTGAGCAGGGTTTCTCGTGGCCCTGTCCGAAACGGTTGCCAGCAGCCATGCGAGGTCATTCACGGGCTGGTAGTCCTGTGGCTTCATGCGGATCGCTGTTGAAAGGTCTGCAACCGCCCTCTCAAATTGTCCCAGCTGCCGGTGGGCAAATGATCGATTGCCCAGCGCCTCGATATAGGCCGGGTCAATCTTCAGTGCTGAATCATAGTCGTTCACAGCTGCGCGGAAGTCGCCCTTGTTGGCGTTTACGACACCTCTGTTGTTGTACGCTTCCGAAAACTTGCGGTTGTGTTTAATGGCTGATGTCAGATCTTTCCTGGCCTGATCGAGTTTACCTGTCGCGAGGTGGGCCAGCCCGCGATTGTTAAACGCCATGAAGTGGTTCGGATCGACCTTCACGGCTGTGTTGAAGTCGGCAATTGCTTTGCCGTATTCGGCTTTGAGGTACCATGCTTTACCTCGCTCATTGTGGACGTTGGCAACATCCGGCTTGATACCGAGGCTCTTTGTCAGGTCAGCAATCGACTTGTCGTACTTTCCGTGTGCCAGGTAAGCCACACCACGCAGGTGGTAGTTCTCGGACGATTCTTCTGCTTCAATTTTTGCACTCATCTGTTCGACGGCGTCGTCAAACATTACAGCGTGCTGCTCAAACAGCCAGCCACCCTTCTCGCCGATCCACAGCCACTCACCATTGGTGAGTGAAATTGTAAATGTTTCCCCAAGGTACGCTTCCCAGACAGTGGCTTCCGGGGTTCTCAGGGGAGCACCTGCTGTTGTGACGATAACTTTCCTGCCGATCCTTGGATCCTGCTCGGCGGCGGTTTTTTTCTTCGGCTGCTCGTCCAGCGGCACTGCATAAGTGTTCGCAGACAATATGTGCATCGCGGCTGTTGTCAGCAGCAACCCCGCCAGTGCCATTACAGGGCGAGACCCCGAGTGCGGCGCGAAGGGAATGATGTTCGGGAGTGTAAGTGTCTGAAGCATATTTTCGATCCGTCGATTTGCAGAGCGCTAATTGTCCCAGATCGATTGAGGTTTCCGCAACATCTGTCTGATTCAGCTGGTGAATGCTGATTGACAGGCCCTCTCTCTGACGATAAAGTAAGTGTATGCTTACATAATGAGGTGGTCAGGTGCCCCGTCCAAGTCAGATTGATGATCAGCGAAAGCGTCTGTTGCCGATCGTGACAGCCGCTTTTAGTGAGTTGGGATTTCAACGCACGACAACATCCGAGCTTGCGAGAAGGTGTGAGGTTCGCGAGAACATCCTCTACCGCCTCTGGTCCGACAAGAAGGCCATGTTTCTTGCGGCGGTTGCTCACGTGTTTCAAAGTCGTGAGTCGAGCTGGAATGATCTGGTGCAGGTAACCGGTTCAGCGCAGGAGGCTGTGGAAACTCTGGTCCGTTTTGAGTCAGAGCACCTTGGAGAATCTGCCTTCTATCGAGTTGTGTTCAGTGGTCTTGCTCAGGCAGACGATCCCGACATTCGAAAGGCTGTGGCTCGAATGTATCGCCAGTTTCACAGGCGGATCTGTGAACTGATTGAAAACAGCCGAAGTGAAGCAGAATCGGAAAACGTATTGGATGTCGAAACGATGGCGTGGTCGATCATGGGAGTTGCGACAGTGACTGTGATTGCTCAGGAATTATCGCTGCTGTCTTCCGCTGGCCGAAAGAGTCTGTTTCGCGAGGCATCCGGGTTCCTGCTGGCGGGAGGTTAGTTGGTTTGGGTTTCTGTCTGGTTGTTGTGTAGGTGATTACTTAAATTAAGGGTTTGGGTCATGAATACCCCATTTCGTCGTCGGACGTTTCTGCACAGTCTCCTTGCCGGCCCTCTCTTGTTGGGTGGTGCTGCTGCACGAACTGCCTCCACGCCCGGCCCGGGAAAGATCCTCGATCTTCACACGCATCTGTTTGGGACAGGAGACAACGACTCCGGTTGCCGCCTTTCGAAAGAGATTCGTGACGGGCTTCTATTCAAAGGTCTGGTTGGGTCGCTGGATCTGCGAAGGCGTGCCCACACGATCGATGAGGCATACGTTCTGGCACTTGCTGAGAACATTGAAACGTCCGGTTTTGACCGCGTGGTGGTGCTGTCGCAGGACGCAGTCTACGACGCCAACGGTAAGCCTGACTGGGATCGAACCCCCGTTTATGTACCGAACGACTACCTTTTCAAAACCGTCGCGAAGTACTCGAAGAAGATGATTCCATGCGTCTCCATCAATCCTCAGCGCATTGATGCAATCGATGAACTTGAAAAGTGTGTTGCCCATGGCGCCCGCGTGTTGAAGATTCATGCTCCGATTCAGGGCGTCGACGTTTCTGACATGAGATATCTGCCATTCTTTCGGCGATGTGCGGACCTGAACGTCATTGTCATGGTGCATACAGGCCATGAAAACTCGGCCCCTATCTTCAGGATCCAGCTTGCTGATCCCTATAAGTTGAAAAATGCGCTGAACGAAGGATGTACGGTGGTTGCCTGTCACTGTGGGACGGGCCGCGCGAGCAACATGCCGGATATGCTGCCCCACTTTCTTGAGATGATCAGGAAGCACGACAATCTGTGGGGAGACACGGCCGTACTTGGCAGCATTGGACGTTCGCGCGACTTAATGAGACTGATCGACGATGAGCTTGCAGTGAAACGTATTTTGCATGGAAGTGATTTTCCGTTTCCGTCTGTGCCGCTCGAATTCTCACAACAGTTGGGCGACGTTCCGGCTGCGCGTCTGCAGTTTATTAACAACCCAATCAAGCGGGATTTTGAGCTGAAGGTAGCGTTGAAGATTGGCCGCGAGAGTGCCGCGCGCGCCTACCGACTCGTCTGTGGGGCGGGGGAGTGAGCAATCGCAGTCTGTTGCTGATTGTCAATCCCAGCAGTGGCCGCAGGCGTGCGCAGTCGGTTGCCTCCAGAGCTTCAGAGGCGTTTGAGGCGGAACAGATCTCTGTGGATGTCGTGCAGACAACCGGAGTCGGACATGCTCGTCAGATGGCTCGGGATGCTGACCTGAGTCAGTACACGGGAGTCGTTGTGGTGGGCGGTGATGGAACGCTGCACGAAATTATCAATGGAACTCTGGAGAGAACTTCGGCAGCCTCGCTGCCGATTGGGTTGATTCCGGCAGGTTCCGGCAACGACGTGGCGCAACAACTAAAGCTATCCAGTGTCGATGAGGCCGTCCGTCGAATTATTGATGGGACCACAATTGACGTTGATGTTGGTCGTGTGTCCAGTGGTGATGTTGTGGACTATTCGATTACTCTCGTGGGCTGGGCGGGCGTCGCAGATATTAACTGCCGCGCTGAACGCTGGCGCTGGATGGGGCCTGCAAGATACTCCATTGCGGCCGCGTGGCAGGTCGTGTTTCCTCGGCCGGCTTCGGCAGAGCTCACTCTCGGGCTCAAGACCCTCAAAAGCAAATTTCAGCTGGTTGTTATCTGCAACACCGTTTTTACCGGTGCCGGAATGCAGATGGCATCCTGTGCTTCGATGTCAGACGGATTGCTGGATGTTGTGGTGGTGCGTGATGCCTCCCGCTGGCAGCTGCTGAAGCTGTTTACTCAGATCGATAAAGGGACACATGTGGACCTGCCGTGTGTCGAGTATTTTCAGGTGGAATCGGTGTCCATCTCAACCGAACAGGCAGAACCGCTGGACATTGATGGTGAGATTCGGGGAACGGCTCCGGTTTCCGTAGTTGCGCTTCCTGGTGCTGTTCGAATGTTTGGTGCTGCAGCATGAAGTGAACGAAACGCCGTACCTCTGCGCATCGAAAACGGGAGGCTCTGCCGAAACAAAGCCTCCCGTTTCGTATTCAGGTTAACCTGTCAGTTTTCTTCGAGGTCAACATGCCAATAGGCGTCACTGACGAACTTCGACCAGCTTTCCAGTCGGACACCGTGACGAGCATAAGACGGGTTCCACACAGGTCGTGTCGGTTCACGCCGCAGCGGCATGCCTGCACGGTCAGGTGTTCGGTCAGCCTTACGGTGGTTGCATGCCACACAGGCCAGAACACAGTTCGTCCAGCTGGAGATTCCTCCATGCGAACGAGGCACGACGTGGTCGATCGTGAGCTCTTCACTGCCGGGGCGGCATCCGCAGTACTGGCAGGTATAGTTGTCACGCTTGAACACGTTACGTCGGCTGAACGCCACAATGTTGCGAGGCTGGCGGTCATAGTGTGTCAGGGTTACAACCTCTGGTGCCCGGATCTTCAGCCACTGAGTCGCGATGAAGCCTTCCCCTTCAGCAGGCTCACAGGCAGCCCAGTCATCCCATGAGTACAACTGAAAGTCTGCGGGGTCCACAATACGAGCTGCGTCGTTCCACACCTTGATCAGCGAGCGGGCCACGGTTGTGACACCGACCGGCTGCCAGCTGCGGTTTAGCACCAGAGTGGGGCGCTGTAAGATCGAGGTTACCACTGATCCAGTCCTCCAGTTGTGCGATTCTGAGCCGGTTGAGGAAGGCAATCCGGGGGGAATCGAACCCACCACTTTCGGCTTCACAAACCGACGTGCAGAACCACCACACTACAGACTGCGTCATGTTGGTGCCACACCAGAAGGTTAAGAGTGTGGGAGGAGTAATCCTCGATGGGCGTCCCACGACAACGATTCGTATGTCTTCCGCCCTGCTGCTCACCTGGACACGTGGTCTGCGACTCGGTTCGATGAATTGTTGGGAATCACAAAGAATTGAGGATTCATTCGCGGGTTGGCAGCGTGATGTGAGTGACCAGTGGTGAACACCGGCCAAACGACACCAGAGTTAATCGTTGTCGGGAGCGGGCTCAAGATCACGCGCGAGGTCTCTCAACCGCGTACGGTTTTCAATGACGACGTCGTCGCCCTCGTCGAGTCCCTCAAACACTTCGATCGTGTCGCCATTGTTCTCGCCGATCCGGACTCTTCGCAGTTCAAGTCCAGCAGGGGTGCGGACAATGGCCGACAGCTGGCCATTGTTGCTGAAGATCCCTTGGAGCGGGGCCTGCAGAATATCTTCTCGCTGGTCCGTCAGGATGGAAACTTCTGCCGTCGATCCCAGCGCGATGTCGGCCAGTTCTTCCGGGCTTCCATCCAGGAGTATTTGCAGCTTGTGATGGAGGATGTTCGGTTCATACCAGTTCAGCGCCGTCGGAATCTCACCGACCCAGCTTACGGTTCCGGTGACCCGACCGTTCGGCTGGTTGGAGATTTCGATGTCTGCCTTTTGACCCACCTCCACGTTGTAGACCAGTCGATCACTGACACGTCCGGCAATAACCAGTTTTTCACGATTCGTGATGCGGAAAATGTTCTGGCAGTAGTGAACTTTGGAACCCACCTCGATCATTCGGTTTTCGTGCCGTTTATGGGCGTAAACGACTTCTCCGGCTTTCGGTGCTCTCATCGTGCATGCAGCGATGGCTTTTGTCAGGTAGTCGACATAACCCTGTGTGCCAGCCACCCATTTCATCGTTTTCAGAGTGCTTACCTCGGCGTTCGCGTACAGCAGCTGGTTTTGCAGATCCACGTATTCAAGGTCTTTGTCTGCAATTGATGATACTCCCTTGAGCTGAAGTCGCTGACGCGGATCAAGGAACTCGTTATTGAGAATCAAAGCACCCTGTGCCTGATCTCGTTCACGCCCTCGCTGCTCCATGGTTGCTTCGGCAAGGTCCAGTTCAGTGATTGATCCGTATCCGCGTGCCTTGAGGGCGGCTGTGACACTGACGTGCTCTTTCGCTCGTGCGAATTGATCCGACGTCAGTCTCGTCTGCCCTTCCAGTTTCCGTCGTTCTGCTGTGGATGTCGCTTCGGTAAATGACTTCAAATCGTTGGCGGCAATATTCGCCTGCATCTGAAACTTTGCCAGGAGTCGCTGATTTTCAGCGCCCACCAGCTTTTGCTTGGCCTGCATATCGGCCAGTTGCCCTTTGGCTTTGGTCAGTTCCAACTCCTGCTGCTGGAGCTTGTCTTCCAGTTCAGACGAATCAAGGACGACAACGATATCGCCCTTTTTGACAATCGACCCTTCCGGAATGACCTCAATAATCTCGCGGTCCCAGTAGCGACAGTCGTTATAGACGACTGTTGGCATGTAGGTCCGCACATCGCCTTCGCCCGGGACTGTATTGACAAACCCAGCTCGAATGACGGGTTCAGTGTTGAGATTGGCGCCTGGAGCTTCCTGCGGCCCGGTGAAAAGCGTCCGCAGTCCCCACATTCCCAGAACAAGCACGCTGATCAGGCACATCGCGAGCACTGCGGGCCGTCTGCCGGGACTGGAATTCGAAAAATCCTGATTCATCAGGGAAGGTGGGATTCGTGAAAGAATGTTTGGAGGGACGGCAATTCTAACGCGCAATGCAACGACATCTCTTCAGGATTCGTACCGTTTTGTAGAAATCGGATGCTCACACAGTTGTCTCCGCTCTGGATCAAAAATCGCTGGATTTGCTAGATTTCCACCTCGATTGCACCCTGAATTGGATTCATGAACGATGTCTGGTGCAGCGACACGGAGGTCAGAATGTTCGGATTCCTGCGTACACCGTCGTTTGCCTGTTTTCTGAGTGCTTTGCTGGGCATCGCGGCTGGCAGCTGGATTTTCTCCTCTGACTCAGCACTGCCACTGTTGAATGCTCAGCAGGAGGAACTCACCATTCCGACAGAGCCTGTCAAACCACGCGCCTATAACGCGGCGGGGCTCACTCCGGATGAAGCGGCTTCCGCGTACGTATATGAACTGAACAATCGCAGCGTGGCTAATATCGCCACCCGGATCGGTGCCGAGCGACTTCTGTTTCGTGACAACCCCACAGAAGATGCCGGTTCTGGATTTGTCATCGATCGACGAGGGCACATTCTCACGAACTACCATGTCGTGGAAGATGCTCAGAGGATCCAGGTGACTCTGTTCAACGGGGAAGCCTTTGAAGCGGAGCTGGTTGGTGGCGACCTCGTCAATGATATTGCCGTCCTGAAAGTGGAAGCGTCTGCTGCTCAACTGTTCCCGGTTCGCCTCGCCGACAGCAGGCAGTTGAAGGTGGGGATGAAAGTGTTCGCGATTGGCAATCCGTTCGGTCTCGAGCGAACAATGACGACCGGGATTATCTCGAGCCTCAATCGAACTCTGCCCATCACACGAGCGCGCTCCATCAAGTCGGTCATTCAGATTGATGCTGCCATCAATCCTGGAAATTCCGGAGGACCATTACTGGATGCACACGGCCGGCTCATCGGGATGAATACGGCCATTGCCAGTGCAACGGGGCAGAGCAGTGGAATCGGATTTGCGATCCCGTCGAATCTATTGAAGCGTACGATCCCGGAACTGATTGCTCACGGCCGCGTGCTCCGACCGGACATTGGAATCTCACAGGTAATAGGTACAGAAGCCGGCCTGCAGATACTCACTCTTGATGAAGACGGTGCTGCAGATCGTGCAGGACTGCGAGGGCCGGCCCGCCGGAGAGTTCGGCGCGGCTTTGTGTCGTTTCTTCAGGAAGACAGAAGTGCGGCCGATCTGATTGTGGGCGTGAATGGTAAACCAACTCTGAAGGTGGATGACTTTCTTGCCGAAGTGGAGCAACATCGTTCGGGCGATACGATCAGCGTCACTGTGATTCGCGAGGGTCAGCGAACAGACGTTCGAGTTACTCTCGATTAGCCCAGTCCAGCAGCCGACTGGCCACTCCTGTAGCTGGGCCTCTGTGAGGCCCGTTCTGCCGCCCGGGTTACGGGCTCGCAGAATCTGACTGCAGTTGGCCGCGCGCAAGAAGAGACGGCCCAGCCAGATGGCTACGCCGTCTCTCTTCCGGGGGTTACCGGTGCTTATGCATGCTTGTACACAGTCTCGAAGTCGATGTCGTATTTCTTCATCTTCTTGTACAGCGTGGTTCGATTGATTCCCAGAGCTTTGGCTGTGTTCTGGCGGTTCCAGCCGTTTGATTCCAATGCCTGGATGATCAACTGGCGTTCCGGAGTCGAAAGTGCTTTCTTCAGAGAGGCACCGCCAAGGTGTGCTTCAACCCGGGACCGTTGTTCGTTTTCCTGGAAAAGTTTTTCCGGCAGATCACCCGGACAGATCTGAGTGCCTTTGCAAAGCACAACGGCCCGCTCGATCACGTTCACCAGTTCACGAACATTGCCTGGCCAGTGGTACTGCTGAAGGGCGTGCATGGCCATTTCATCCAGACCGGTGATCTCACGTCCCGTCTGCGTGTTGAAGACCTTCAGGTAGTGATCGACCAGCAGAGGGATGTCGCCGATGCGCTCACGCAGAGCAGGTTGTGTGAGCGTGATCACGTTGATTCGGTAGTAGAGGTCTTCCCGAAAATCACCACGACGGACGGCTTCCTCGAGGTTTGTGTTTGTCGCGAGTACGAGTCGCACGTCCACTTTGTGTGTTATGTTGCCGCCGACCGGTTCGAATTCCCGATCCTGCAGCACACGCAGGAGTTTGACCTGCAGCTGCGGCGAAGCGGTTGCGATTTCATCGAGAAACAGTGTTCCTCCGTCCGCCTGCAGAAACTTTCCCTCCTTGTCGGATGTGGCACCGGTGAAGGCTCCTTCCACGTGTCCGAATAACTCACTTTCCAACAAGGTCTCCGGCAATGCACCGCAGGCGACCTCAACGAAAGGTTTCTCAGACCGGTTGCTCAGATGATGGATGGCCCGAGCCGTGACCGTCTTACCGGTTCCGCTCTCACCCAGAATCAGAGCTGTTGTTCTCGTGTCTGAAACACTTTCGATCAGCTCAAACATCCTCAGCATCTTGAAGTCTTTGCCGATGATGTTTGACAGGTTGTGTTTCTGATCCAGCTGAGCTTTCAGCTGGCGATTCTCCTGAACCAGTTGACGCTGTCCGATTGCTCGTTCGATGGACAGGTTGAGCTCTTCGTCAATCACTGGTTTGGTCAGGTAATCGAAGGCTCCCATTCGAATCGCTTCCACAGCGCTTTCGATGGTGCCGAATCCTGTCAGCAGAATGACAGATGTATCTTTGGCATTCTCACGCGACCATTCGAGCAGCTCGAATCCGTCCCTGTCCGGAAGATTGACGTCGCAGACCACGACTTCAAACGGAAATTCCTGCATGCGTTCGATGGCATCTCCGCACGTGGAAGCTGTTTCCGTGCGGTAACCGAGACTACGGAGGTAGTCTGCCATTGCGTTTTGGATGTGACGGTCGTCGTCCACGACCAGCAAGGAGCCGGTAGTTGTGTCCATAGCTGTCTCCTTTTTGACCCGCTTAGGGCGAATATCACAGAACCAATGTGGTTCTGCAGAAACGGGAGCGTCAGTCACCGCGCTGTTTGTGGCATCAAGCCACCACGCGCAGTTGGTGAAGGTGAGGGATACGGAACACTAGGTTGTGAAAAGCCACCATGCGGCAAATTGAGGCAACGTTTGGTGCTTAACCGGGCGGAATCGGAATCAAAGCTGCCTGATCGGAAAAGTCCACAGAATCGAAACAGAGCTGCTTTCCGGGCAATGCTGTCTAAGATGGTTGTACACCGACCCGTCCAAAGCGGATTCAACGCATGAGTTAGCGCGCGTTCTGAACAGATCAACGGGGAAAAGACTCGCATCAATTGTCCGGCTTGCGACGCAGAGGACACGCTGGCACAGACGTTTACCCAGGTCGAGCGGCTGTATGTGCTGTACGTGATTCCCGTTCTGAGCATGTCGAACAACTTTGTTCGATGCCTGTCATGTGAGGCGAAGCTGTCCACGAAATTGCCACTTGAAGAACTGCCTCACTTCAGCTCTGAAGCACTCGAGGAACACCTGAATTATGAAGTGTCATTTGTATTTCGGTTCCTTGCGATGATCTCGCTGCCGCTGTCAGTCTTCCCATTGGTTGGCCTCGTTGTGGCTCTGTTGGCTCTGATCGGCACATGCAATCGTCCTCCCGGCTGGCCGCGGACCGTGAGTCGGATCAGTACGGTTTTGGCGAGCATTGTGTCACTGCTGCTGCTGGCGGTGCTTGCATCCAGTGACTGAGCAAAAGTACAGCAACTGGACGAAGCTGGCTGCTCACAGATCAGGACTGTTGTGCGTGGATTTCCTGCTGGCACTGCAGAGCTCGCCAGTCATGATTGCGTCACCGCTTTGCTGTCTTGACGGCTATTGCTCCGCGATCCGCAAGCCCGTGGGTTCACACCCACGGCTCGCCAGAGAGGAACGCTTCGAATTCTGCCCAGATTTACTCGAGATAAGATCTGAGGTGTGATGCTGTCTGATGTCAATGCCCGAATCCTGACAGAGAAATTTGCCGTTGCCGCACGACAATCTCGCAATAGTTGTTCGACCTACTCAGCACCTGTGTTGGCGGTGGACGCGTCGTTCATTCGATAGAGCGGCAGCAGGCGATAATAGACCTCGAGTGTCAGCGTTGATAAGGCGGTCGAATACAGCCGACCTCCATAGCGCCCCCACGGGCCTTTGGGGTCCCAGCTGCCTGCGAAGCGTCCGTCCCGGCGTTGTTCGCTGGTGAGCGTATCCCGCACCACCACGTTCCATTTTTCCCACTCCGGACCACCGTATTGATACATGGCGAGCGTGCCGTAGTACCAGTAGTAGTGGTTGAGCTCTGCGAGTTTGGGCATGTGGTCGAGGATATGAGACACGGCTTCCTGTGTGTGCTCTGCATCTCGGGGATATCCAAGCATCTGGCGGCAGAACAGGGCTTCTGCCGTCATTACTTCGCTGATCGGTTCCCGGGTCTTGCCGGAGCGGCGATAACCAAACAGGCCGCCGTGTTCCCCCTCGGAGACGCTGTGCAGAAAGTCAATCATGCGTCGACTGACGATGGGTTTGATGCGGACGCCGGCTATGGACGCACTCTTCAGGGACATCAGATGCCAGCCAAACATACTGATGTCTCCCTCCTGGCCTGGTTCGTATCGCCAGCCGCCGCTCTTTGGGTTCTGCTGACTCAACGTAAACGTCACGGCACGCAGCATGGCACCCTTGAGTGCAATCTCATCGACCTTTCGAATCGAATAAGCCGTCTCTTCGGCCAGGCTCGCGTGAGTGATTATGCCCAGTCCGGCGAGGCCGGGAATGGCCAGGCCCTGCTGCGCCAGCAGGCTGGCCTGCAGTGCTTCTGTTGCATGCGTACCGTCGGTGAAGAGTTGCGGGTTGACGATTGGTCCCACCAGAAGACTCTGTTGCATGCCGACTGCTTCGGCGAGCGCGTATGTCGCCATCGCGTGACAGTACATGCGAGCATAATGCCGCGCATTGCCCGCCAGACTTCCATTGCTGTCCTGCTGGCGAATCAGCCAGTCCAGAGCCTGGTCAACCTGCACGGCATACGGCCCGCCTTCATGTGTGTAGCCGGCTCCCAGGAAGGACAGAATGATTAGAGCAGTGACTCCGGTGTCCGAGTTCCTCCCCGCAAAGTCTCGATTCACATTGTTCTCGTCAAACTCAACTCGACCCGCACCGTATGCTTCTGCATTCCAGCTGCCGTCACGTGACTGTACGCTGCTGAGCCATTTCAGGCTGAGTTCCACGGCAGCTTCCGACTGCGATGTTCCCCCGAATCGTTTCACAATGTTCTGCCGCGTTTCGGTATCACGCAGTTTGTAGGCTGCCGGCCGAGTATCGCGGCGACGCAGAGAGTCTGGACTTGATTCGAGCAACTCAGCCGCGGTCATCAGAGAGTCTGAGATATCAAACTCCGCCTCACCGATCCGCTGCACGTCGTAATTGTTGGTCAGTCTCAGCGGGGTCTGAGGAGTCAGGTTGTCGTCCTGGATTGGCCGCTCACCTTCGACTGTGCTGCGAGTCATCTGGTCGGGCCGTGGAATGCGACTGTCGAACGAGCGAGCTCGTCTGGCCGGGGCAGGATCCAGTTCAATTCCGGCCGTCCTGAGTGGATCAGTGCCTGTCAGCGGTGCTGATTTTCGCTGAACGTCCTCAGCATCTGTTGTGGCACCGTCTGGAATCAGAACGGCATCCGGATTGTTGCCCGCTGTGATTGGGATGGAAGTGTCCTTAATAACCACGTCAGTACTGATGCGCGGCACGCTGCCCGAAGACATGTCACGCAACAGA
Organism: uncultured Planctomycetaceae bacterium; assembly: GCA_913031625.1. Lineage (GTDB taxonomy): Bacteria > Planctomycetota > Planctomycetia > Planctomycetales > Planctomycetaceae > Fuerstiella. The sequence goes on from CAJWGB010000097.1 coordinate 17,642, forward strand.
GATTCCGGTTCTGCGCTGAGTGCTCCTTTTTCCGGAATGCGACGCTCGATCCGGGGCGTCAGAATATCGGTGCTGGAACGTTCCACGATGCGGCCCGCATTTGAGTCCGGGTCAACAACGGCTGCCGTGCGCGGTCCTTCGGTGCCGGAATCAACTTTCGGAGCAACAGATGGTTCGCTGGACTGCATCTGCTGCGAAACGTCTCTGACGTCAGGTTTCAGGCTGTCGAGGTTTTCCGGTTCATCAATGGGTTCCGGATCGGGGTTCATCTGGCGGGCAGGTTCTGCCATTCGCTCAAGCGGAACGTCTGGTTCCGGAGTCTGGTCTGCCAGAGGCGTGTTGCCGGACTCAGGGAATGGAATTGAGTCTTCGCTGGAGATCAGAATCTCCATTCTCGGCTGTTCGCGCTCGACCGTCTGACGTTCGGCAGCAGCAACAGCCGGTGTGAGCGGTTCGAATACTTCGAGTCCAAGAAAACAGACTGCGTGAACGAGTACGGATGCCAGCAGTGACTTGAGTGCAATGTATCGATCACCCCATCTGGTGATGAGCATCGTGATCAGGTGGCAGATGGACGCCACCATCGCGAACAGCAGAATCAGGGCGATCAGATCGTCCCCGGTGAGCGGCCGTCCTTCCCATACCTTTTGCAGAACCAGCCGCAGGATCGTCACGGCGCACCTCCATCGGGCGCGCCTTGAGGATCATAGGCGAGCGAAAATTTTAACCCCGTCAGGTGGCACATGTTGATGACGTCAACGACCGCCTGATACCGACCTTCCCCGTCACCACGGATGATGACGCCCTGGTCTTTCCAGTTCTCTTTGGCCTGTTTCAGTCGTGTCATGAGCTCGTTGGCAGTCAGTTTTGTGCCGTCCAGCATGATGTCGCCGCTGCGGGCAACGTTGACGATCAGAGGGTCCGGCAGGCTGCTGCGAGGTTTGACGGGAGCTGCCGTTGGCAGATCCACATCAAACTTCTGCTCGATCTCGCTGAACCGGGTGCCCACCATAAAAAAGATGATCAACAAAAACACAATGTCGATCATCGGCGTCAGATTCAACTGAGGTTCTTCGAGTGATTCGGTTCGCAGCGGCATGTCATGGTCCTGTAGGCGCAACCTCGACATTCTATCCCTCTACCCACAGCCTCATGAAGGGAGAAAACCGGCCGGAACTGTCAGTTCTGGCAGGGTTGCCCGATCACAAAGGGGCGTTTGGCGGTATCGCCTGGAATTCGGCAGAAATCGCGTCTTCACGGCGTCAGAGGAAGGCGGCGTGCGAGACGTTTCCGATGTGCCAGCGTAGAATGGAGCATTCACAAAGATCCCTCTGGTCCAGATCCCTGACTCATGCTTGCCTACATCATTCGTTCACTGGTCCACTACCGGCGTACAAATCTCGTTGTCATGCTGGCCGTGGCAATCTCGACATCAGTGATTGGCGGTGCGCTGATTGTGGGCGATTCCGTGCGGCACACCCTGCGCTGGATGACCGAACAGCGACTGGGGCAGATCACGCACGTCCTGCATTCCCCCGGATTCTTTCGTCAGCAGATGGCGGAAGACATGTCGGGCGGCAACCTGGCACCTCTTGGAGGAGACTGCAGCTTTGCCCCGGCAATCCTGATCACCGGCAGTGTTGAAGCAAAGAAAGAGAATGACAGGATTCGACGGGCCGGGAATGTGTCGCTCCTGGGGCTCGATGCCACTGGCTGGCAGATGCTGAACAACGATGGGCAGGCCGCACCAGCGGAAAACGAATTGATCCTTGGCTATCGGACTGCAAATGAGATTGGTGCTTCGCCCGGGGATGAGGTCAGCCTGTGGATCGAAGTTCCGTCTTCGATTCCTCGGGACAGTCTGCTGGGCGAACGCGATGAAGTGACGATCGAAATCGTTCTCAATGTCACTCGCGTCCTGCCCGAAGACGTAGGTGCGTCACGATTCGATCTCAATCCCGGCCAGCAGCTTCCGTATAACGCATTTCTTAATCTGGGGTTATTGCAGGAGCGGCTGGGAATCGAAGAGATTGAGGTCAGCCGCAGGAATCCGGTGGCCAGCCCCGCAAAGATTAATGCAGTCCTCGCGTCATGCGGTGATAAGGAGTTTACTCAGAAACAGGCGGATGACTTTCAGCGACTGGTCCAGGAGAGCATCACTCTCACCGATCTTGAAATGAGGATTCGGACAGTCGAAGAAGATGGATTTCTGAGCGTCGAAACCGAACGCATGATTCTGCAGGACGCCCTGGCGGATGCCGTGCTGCAGTCCGCATCGAAGCTGGGATTTGCGTCCGCAGAAACAACCGTCTATCTGTCCAATGAGATCTATGCAGTCGATCGCACCGATCCGGATGAGCGATACTCGATGTATTCGATCATCGCCGGCCTGCCGTTTGAGGCGGCTCCGCCGCTGGGATCAATTCGACTGGCAGAAGATATCGTCCTGCCTCCGGCAGTCTCTGGGGAAGCATCAGGAGAC
>CAJWGB010000098.1 GCA_913031625.1 uncultured Planctomycetaceae bacterium
CGCTTGGCTGTCTGATTCTGGCTGAGTTTCCATTTCGCGGTCAGTGACTCGATCTGGATTGAAAAGCTCACCACTGCCTGCGCCAGTGACTCGAGAAACTCATCGGACTGTCCGTCAGTTGTCCACGGTTTCGGAGAATGTCGCGAATGTGAATGCACATGATTCGATTCAAACTCTGTCACGTAGCGTTGGAGTACCTGCTGGTTGACGGCCAGGTCATCAATCACCGTGAATTGACCTCTGGCATGAACCACAGAGTAATTCCATGTCGGAACAGCTGGCCCTTCGCCGTACCACGTCGGAGAGATGTAAGCATGTGGGCCCTGAAAAACAACCAGTACTTCGTTTGAGTCAGCTGACTTCCAATGGTGATTGGCCTTCGCCAGATGGCCGGTCAGTGTCAGGCCGTCTGCTGTTTCGTTTAGCAACAGCGGAAGGTGTGTGACTTCCGGTTCCGGCTTCCACAAAAATAACGTGGCAAAACTGTATTGTCTGATGAACCCGCAGATCTCATTCTGGTCATTAATCTCAAAGGTGTTGGGTGTGTACATTGGCTCTTTCGGAATAAGTGCGAATTCGAGAATCGTACTGAGACTGATCATCTCGAGCCGACCGGCAGATGCGTTTGTGGTATACGAGTCTGATTCAGGTGTCTCTCTTCGTCCAACTACCTGACAGGCACATTGGCACATTGGCACATTGGTGCACAGTTTCCGCAAAGGGAGTCTCAGTGGCCACTGATTATTCGAAGCTGAAAGCCGTGATCTTTGACTCCGATGGCACACTGGTTGACAGTGAAACGACCAGCCTGAGGGTTCTTGTTGAATGTGTGGGCGAGTTGGGGCTGGAGCTTGAGCACAGTGAGTGTGTTGCAAAGTATGCGGGTAAAGAGCTGTCAGCCGTGTTTCGTGACTTTGAAGACGCGCTTGAACGTCCCCTGCCGAACGACTTTCTTCAGACGTTCCGACAAAGACAGATGGCTGTGTTGGGAGACACGGTTCAGCAGATTCACGGAGCGCAGACGCTGCTTGAGAGACTGTCCTTGCCGTATTGCCTCGCCTCGAATGCACCCCCCGACAAGATCGGGCTGTGTCTGGAGGCAGCCGGGCTCGCTCATCTGATTCCAGAGACGCGGCGTTTCAGCGCCTATCAGATTGAAAAGTGGAAGCCTGACCCGGCGTTGTTCCTCTGGGCAGCGGAGACACTCGGTTTCCCACCCGAGCACTGTGCAGTCGTAGAAGACAGCCAGTTTGGCGTGCAGGCCGGCTTGGATGCTGGGATGCATGTCTTTGCCCTTGGTGCACATGCATTAGCGTCGCCAGACGTGGCTCGCAATCATCGAGTCACCGTTATTTCGCAACTACCAGAGCTAATGACGCTGCTGCCAATAACTTCCAACAACGACAATTGTTGACGCATCAGAACTGATGGCCTTGAGCGTTGCTCGGCGTCCAGATAGCTTTCGTTTGAATCGAGATACAGAGCGGTGTCCTTGTTGTTAGATTGGCGTCAGCCCGTCTGAATCCGCTCCGCTGATGAAACTGCAGCCACCTCGTCTTTATGAACCCGAATCAGGACCCCGTGCGAGTCCGCCAGATTGCCTGGCGGCGTGTGTTACCGATTCTCCACCTCTGGCGGAGTGTTGGAGCAGGATTGCGACTGCGCACTCTGATTCCGGCCGGCGTTCTGGTCTGGCTGGCGGAAGGATTTCGTGAGGTTGTCTCAGACCTGCCACCTGTCGCTGTGCTGGGGGCACGCGCTTTGCCGATTCCCGTCCGTGGCACTGTTGAAGCCATGCTGGGGCTGCTTTGTCGGGTTGAGGTGCAGCCTCTGCCATTCTTCGCGACCCTCAGCCTGTTGCTGATTCCTGTTTGTATGATCAGTCGGTCGGCTGCGAGTGACGTCTTTAGGAACGAACGCCTCGGGTTGCTAAACGCAGGCAAAGATGTTTTGCGGCGACCTGCCAGTCTGGCGATTTCCACGCTGCTTGCCGTTGTTATCGGGGCCGCAATCCTGCTTGCACTGCGAATCGCAGGGGGGGTGTTTGCTGCCGAAAACAGCCTGCTGATATTCACTTCAACTGTGTGCCTCATTGCCGGACTGTTCCTGCTCCTTGTATGGTTGCTTTCGCTGTCAGCCATTGGGATCGATCAATGCTCGGGTTCTGACGCGCTTAGCCGAGGAATCAGTTATTGCGTGTCCAACAAAGGGTTTACGATTCTCAGCCTGTTGCTTGTGGCCAGCCTGAGCAACGCGACTGCGTTCGTGGCTGATGCCCTTCAGTCGGCCGGCGAATACATCGCGGCGGAACAATCTGATACGTCAAACTCAGTCTATGAACAGCAGGGGACAGATGCTGCGGATGAGGCAGCCACACGACGTTTCTTCCCGAAGTGTGTTCAGCTGTCGGTGTTCCTCAGCGGTCTCGGACTGATCTATGTAACCCTCCGCCAGAAGGAAGACGCCGTTCGGCTCGACGAAATGGATGGGGGAGCACCGCAGAGTTAGCAGACTCCTGGTTTCCAGCAGGGATGCATGGCAGGGTAGGCACCGTCCACCAACAACTAATGTCACTGTGATACGGTCCGCGGTGGGCGATGCCCACCACACAGCAACAGCGATCTGGGAACTGGTGAAGTGACCAGTAGCAGCCCGGTAACCCGACACGTCCCCGGGCTGGCTTCAGGAGACCGCAACGTTTTGCAGCCCCGCCGCGTTTTGCAGCCCCGCCGCGTTTTGCAACCCCGCAGTGTGAGCAAGGAAATCGCTGGCCCTTGCTGGCCAGGAAACTGAATCTGTCGACGTATATCGTTTGGCTGCAATGCTTCTGTCAGTCGAGAGGCGTGAGTGTCTGGGCGAAGCGCACTGTCTGCTCGCTCGATAACCCCCGAAGCCTCGAGGCCATCGGGTAAGCAGAACCGGCTGCAGCAGGGCCCACCCGGTGATAAGTCAGCCTTGATTAACAAAAAAAGGGCACCGGTGTGATACCGGTGCCGCGAGGGGACGCATCATTCGACAGAGATGGGATCAGAAAGAAGGGTGCTCAAACTGAAAGGAAAGAGGGGAAGGGAGTCTGCGGTCCAGAGGGAAGGGGAAGGACCACAGACCATTCTTCAACGAAATCTGCGTCAGGACTGGCTACGTGCAGGTCGCTTAATCGCGTGAAGCGACCGGTGTCTTCAGATTGGCTGAGTCCGCGGTGACAGTGCGAGTGCCGGCCGGACGTGCCTTCCACCCTCCGGTGGATGCAACCGGTTGCCGAGCGAGTGCCGGAATTACTTTACGTGATTCTTTTCTTACACCGCCGTCAAAGATCGGAATGTCGTCGTCAAACGCAGGCTTTGGCTTTTCTTCGGGCGGAACAAGTGGTTCGCGAACTTCCCGTTCGAACCCTGATTGTCGAACGCTGTTGTCCCGATCACGTTCAAAGACCTTTTCTTCGTCACGAAGATCGTCATCGTCACGAAATGCACCTCGAGTTCCTCGGAAGTTGTCATCCGGAGTGGCGCGACGAGCTTCTCTGGTTTCACCTTCATCAATGATTCGGGCGACTGATGTTCCCGGATAGCCGTATCCAAATGCAGTGGCTGTTCCCACAGGCACTGTGCGATACGCTGTGACAGGTCGACTCACTGTGATCTCCCGGTCACGCCATGCGAGGCGACGAACTTCAATGCGTTCCGTCTTCTTCCGGGCAACCATCTCTGTATCGTTCACAACAACTTTCCGGGTGCCGCGAACAGCAACCTGACGAGACACAGGCACGCTGCAGGCCACCATGTTGGGAACATACTGGCGAGTCGTGCGATAGTCAGGAGTAAACGATGAGCGGATCGAGTAACCAGTCCGATTCAGCCAGCCCAGAAGTCCTGGTCGAGGGTCGATCTGACACGGAGCACATTTGGCGACTGGGGTGTAGTTGGTCTGCCAACGGCCGAGGTCGCGATGAACTGTTCGGTTCTCAACAACTGTCTTGTACGACACTGTGGGAACTTCGATCGTTTTTTTGCGTGTAACTGGTTCATACACAGTCACTTCACGATCTTCGTACGCTGTTTTGTAATAGGGCTCACGAACGGTCTGGCGTTCTTTGCGATACGTCGTGACCGGGATGGTCTGATAGCACGCGGAGTAGACCGGCCGAATTGGCGTGCACGTGCCGCAGGACGCGACATTGGTGACCGGCCGGGAGGTGCCACATGTGGAGCAGCCTCCGCCAAAAAACTGTGCTGACGCCGAAGACGTCAGGATGAGAACTGCTGCGGTGACAGTTCCTGTGAGAGATCGGAGCAACATAAGTTCTTCCCTGATAAATACTGCCCATTGGCGCACAGAAGTGCGGGCGTGCGCTCGGCAAGTTGAGAAGATCACAACAGGGTGTCTTCCTGACACTCGTGGTGTGAAACTGGTGAGATGGAATTAGAGAGAGGTGAAGTTGAGATCTGTCGCAGGAGTCCCGGACGGGAAGCTCGGTGAGTAGAAGAGTGGCTGAATGTGCCGCGACACCGAGGCGACAGGGGAAGATTTATCCCAATGGCAGAATTTGGTCAATAGCGTTTAAAGTCAGTTCCACGCTCGTCCGAGGGCAGTCCGCCAACCGGACACAGTTTACGGTCGGTGTTCGGCAGATTCTGCCATTTTCGCTTCAATTGAGTTCCGCCGTGAGCCTGCGTGGATGTGACTTACACCCCTTTGCGTCCGAAGATGCTCCGAAGAGTTCGGATGACGAGTGATGCGTCTGCGTGAGGCGACTGTGACTCAGAATAGCGAATGTCCATTCGCGCCCACTCGTCAAACGGTATTTTTGTTCGGCGGTCCTGGACCTGCCAGATACAGGTGAGGCCAGGCGTCACTTCCAATCGGCGTTTCTGCCACGGTTCACAGGCTTCTGTTTCGTCACACGGAAGTGGACGCGGTCCCACAATGGACATGTCGCCACGCAGTACGTTCCATAACTGTGGCAACTCGTCGATACTCGTTTTGCGAATCATGTGGCCGATTCGTGTGATTCGCGGATCATGCTCCATCTTGAATGCCGGTCCATCCTGTTCGTTCTCCTTGAGCAGATCTGCCTTGCGGTCTTCTGCATCCACGACCATGGACCGAAATTGGTACATCAGGAACGGTCTGCCACCGAGACCACTGCGACGCTGGCAGAACAGTACCGGGCCCGGTGAGGACAGTTTGGCTTTCGAGGATATCCAGAATTGAAGTGATTTCGTTTTCGCGTGACTCAGCAAGGCTGATCGTCTGCCCTGTGGTTGCAGTAGTGTCGAGTCCGATGTTCTCGCGGCCGACACGTACAAACAGCCGAGACTCTGAAATGTACTTTCTGGGACAAACAGTCAGCCCGATCACAACAATCGTCATCGCCACGACGAAGAACGTGGCCATTCGCCGCGCCTGATCTTTAACAATGCGAAATCCGCGCTGTGTCAGCCGGACGACGCCAAGTGGATCGGGGTGGGTGGGGATTCAGTGTTCATTGCGTTCTCAGCGGGTCTGATCGACGCGCACGAAGCGCCGAGACAGAGGTTCGTGGAACGGTACGTCGGGTAATTCCCCCCGGAGAACGAAAGGTGGATTTTGATTCCTGTGCGAGGTCCGGTCACAACGATTGGTCTGACTGTCGCGATCAGGAGGCAGCCGGGCCCTAATGACCGATCAGATGTCAGTCGGGATCAATTGCCTGGAAATACTCTGTGACCGCGCGGTTTAGCGTCTGATAGTCGGCCATGGACCGCGTTGTGACCCGAAAGTAACACACTCCCATTTCATCGGTGGAATAGTCACCCCAGCCGACAGTCTGCGGCGGGCTGTTGGGATTGAGCGCATTGTTGGAGGAGTTGTCGAACCAGCAATCCAGCCGGATCTTTGTTCCGCGAGGAAGCACAATCGGTTCCTGCCAGGCATAGCTGTCCTGCCAGTAGAAGTCCCAGTCGTTGATTCGGATGAGAGGTTCGCGACGGCCATCCGGTCGAATTGCTTCGGCCTGAATTTGTCTTCCCAGCGTATGCATATGTGGGGTCGCATCCAGCATCATGACGTCCACTGGCAGACTCCATTCTGCTGAATGGTGATGAGACTCTTCGCCTGCCGGAATCTGCAGTTCTGTATTTGCGATCAGGATCTCGGTCACAAGTTGAGTGGCGTCGTCGTCTGCAAAATAGATCCCGACAGAAGACAGATCTCTGACTTTGCGGCCCGAAGGGTGATAGTGGATTTGAAGAATGAGGTCAGAACCTGCGTGCATTGGGCGTCCCATGCCTTCCGGAAGTGGAACTACCGTGCCACCAGGCCCCCAGCCACCAAGCGTCCCTGAGACAGCAAAGCCCGGTGATCCTAATCGCTCGTAGCCGAGCCCCGGACTCGCAGCATCCAGCCGACGTCCGGTGCCCGTCGTATCAAGGTACATGAACGCATGGTGGACAGCTTCCGCAGCGCCCGGCCGAAACTCAACCGCTCGAACGAGTCGATTCTCTGTGAGCATCGAGGGAATCACGAAGTGCTGGTAAATGTCAGGCCCGTCAGTTGGAACTGCAAATGCCTCGGGCATTTGCAGAACAAGATCCGGTTCTCCCAACTGCCACCCATCTGGGTAGACGGGAACTTCGGGAAGCTCACCCTCAGGCCCCCTGGGCATGCCTGATCGGATCCATGTTGAAAGGAGCTGTATCTGCTCAGGGCTCAGACGGTGTTCGTTGCGAAACTGGCCGAAGTCTCGAGCAGGCTTCCACGGTGGCATCAATCGTCGCTCAACGACCTCCAGGATCTGTTCGCCATGCCGGCGCACGTCGTCGTAACTTTGAATCACGAACGGAGCGGGCTCACCCGGACGGTGACACTTTGTGCAATTGTCATAGAGTAGTTGACCAACGCTGCCCGCGAACGTGGGGCCCGTCGCCTGGTTTGAGAGTCTACCGTGCTGCCTGGGGATCAGGCATCCCACAGCATGAATGTGTGAGTGTTCCGGTGTTCTGCCCTTCAGCGTTGCCTCAATTGCGTGCAACAGAGTCTGATCACTCACAGGTCGCGCCGCAGAAGCGATTCTGACAAATCGGTCGTCAATGCGACCACGGTAGAGAACGGTTCCTTCTCCATCGCAGACAGCAGCCTCCGGAGTCCGGCTGAGTCTGAGCTGACCACACTGTGTGTTGGCAGTGTCGACCTGCACGGGAAAACGCAGATCATAGGTGGTCACGTACTCGTGGATGCCATGCAGCGGTGCGCACTGCTCGGGGACCAGCCCGACAAAGTCAACGGTTGCGGCAAAACGCTGGTGCAGCTCATTCAGGTGAGGCAGCATGGCGTTGCTGATTGGACAGTCCGGTGACAGCGCCACGTAAACCGTTAATGGCTCTGGAGTCTTGGGCTCAGTCTTCCCTCGACCGGGGACCTCCAGCACATCGGGCACAAAACCGCTCAGGGCCGCAGCAATCACAGCCACAATCAGAAGGCTCGAAATGATCAGATGCTGACGCAAAGCGATTCCATTCACTCTAAGATGATTTTAATGGGTCACAGGGAGCGGAGTACGGTAAAAGGAGGAGATTCAGAGCGTCAAGAGGGATGCCTCATCTCGGGTAACCTGATAACGTTTTGCGTTCGTCTTCTGAATCAGGACACCCCAATGCGTACCACTCTCCTGCTGTTGATTCTCTCCGCGCCGCCGGCACTCGCCGCGGATCGCCCGAATGTGCTGTTCTGCATTTCGGATGATCAGTCATGGATGCATACCGGAGCCTATGGGTGCTCATGGGTCAAGACACCTGCGTTTGACCGAGTCGCGCGAGAAGGGCTGCTGTTCCTGAATGCCTACACGCCAAACGCCAAATGCGCGCCTTCTCGAGCCTGCATCCTGACGGGACGCAATACATGGCAGCTGGAAGAAGCGTGCAATCACTGGCCCTACTTTCCCGTACGGTTTCGTTCCTTCGTGGAGGTCCTTGGCAGCCACGGATACGACACCGGCTGCACAGGCAAAGGGTGGGCTCCTGGCATTGCCAGGGAGGAAGACGGGACGACTCGACAGCTGACCGGTCGAAGATTCAACACTCATAAGAAAAAGCCGCCGACAAAAGCGATCAGCGGAAATGACTACACCGGGAACTTCGCTGAATTTCTCAGTTCGGCCGAAGGGCCCTGGTGTTTCTGGTACGGATCGACCGAGCCTCATCGCGGCTACGAGTATGGGACGGGTGTCTCAGTTGGAGGTAAATCACTGGACGACATCGATCATGTGCCTCCCTTCTGGCCCGACAACGAGGTAACTCGCAATGACATGCTCGACTACGCTCTGGAAGTTGAGCACTTCGATACGCACCTTGGCAGCATGTTGAAGTTGCTTGAGGAGAAAGGGCAGCTCGATAACACCATCGTCATTGTGACCGCTGATAACGGAATGCCGTTTCCACGAATCAAAGGGCAGGAATACGAGATGAGCAATCATCTGCCCCTGGCCATCATGTGGAAACAGGGAATCAAGAGACCGGGACACACAGTAAGTGAGCTCGTGAGCTTTGTGGACTTCGCTCCAACAGTCCTTGAGGCTGCTGGAGTCGACTGGGCAGCATCAGGAATGTCTCCCACTGTCGGCCGCCCCCTGCAACCACTCTTCGAAAATCCGGCGGCGAAACATCGCGAAATCGTTGTCTTCGGGAAGGAACGCCATGATATTGGCCGCCCGGAAGATCAGGGGTATCCGATGCGAGGAATTGTGGATGGTGAATTTCTTTACATTAAGAATTATGAGCCGGGACGCTGGCCCGCGGGAAACCCGGAAACCGGGTACCTCAATTGTGACGGCAGCCCCACAAAGACGGAGATTCTCAATGCACGCCGTTACGGTGAGGATCTTGCCGGGCGCTGGCAGATGTCTTTCGGGCTGCGTCCAGCGGAAGAACTGTACCGCCTGAAGGACGACCGTTACTGTATGCACAACCTGGCAGCCCACCCAGGTTTTGCTAAAGTCCGCAACCGGCTCGAACAGCAATTGCTGCAGCGTCTGCGAGATGAAAAGGACCCTCGCATCAAGGGGCCAGCGGACTATTTTGAACGGATGCCGTACGCCGACAGGAACGGCAACGGCTTTTACGAGCGATTCAAAGCGGGCGAGAAAATGCGAGCCGGTTGGGTCAACGCATCGGACTTCGAGCCCGGTCCTGTTGGGGAATAACAATCAGAGTGTTGTTAAGTTTGTCGGCTCTCGGATTTCAATACTGCAATTCCGGAAAGCCACTGGCTGTGGCTTGAACTGCTGAGAGCCGCTTCTATACTCCCTGGCATGGATGTGGCGACCGGCACCGGGACGGATACCCGAATCACTGCCGTCGCCAGTCTTTTCCCAGTCGGAATTGCCCCCTGCTGCACACGGCAGAATTGACGTGTCACAAAGTCAGCCGTGCGGGCGTCGACTCGTTTGTCCGACTCAGAGTCTGGGCACTGGTAACAAGTCACTTTCGCGAGATCACGTAAGGAATTCACTGATGGGAATCAAAGTAGGCCAGCAGGCACCCGGACTCGACCTGAACCTCCGAGTTTACGACCGCACAAAAGACGGTTCGGACGATGAGTTTCAGGACCTCAAACTCGGTGAGAGCAACGGCAAGTGGACCTGCCTGTTCTTCTATCCGCTTGACTTCACCTTCGTCTGCCCAACCGAACTGGTTGCATTCAACAAGGCACTGGGTGAGTTCGAAGATCGCGACACTGTCGTGCTGACTGCCAGCACGGACAGCGTCTTTTCTCACAAGGGCTGGTGTGCTTCTCATGAAGAGCTGGCCGAATTGAAATACCTGATGATTGGTGACGTCAATCACCAGCTGTCGACCGCATACGAAGTCCTCGACTGCGAAAAAGGCATCGCCTACCGCGGTGTTTACCTGATTGATCCGAACGGTGTTCTGCGATGGCTGGCCGTCCACGATCTGGGCGTAGGCCGTAACGTGGATGAAGTTCTGCGAGTTCTGGATGCTCTGCAGACTGATAAGCTGTGCCCCTGCAACTGGAAGAAGGGCGACGACACCCTGAACTAGAACCGGGCCTCAAAGGCAAAGAGCGACAGCGAGTTGAGATCAACGGCGGCCACGCACTTGTGTGGTCGCCTTTTTTCTGGGTGGAAAACAGCTGTAGCCGGGGGCTGCAAACCTGCAGTCACACCCGCTGCGAAGCCCGTGAGGACTGCGAGGCTCCATCGCCCGCAGAGATTTTACACGCTGACCGTGTTGGATTGGATGGGAGACATCACGCAGCGTGCCGAATGTGTTTCGGCGCTGTATCGCACAGTTCCAGGATCAATTCTGCGGCTCGTTCGGTTGCTCCTGTCTCGGCCGCATGGTCTGCAAGCTGTGCCATCCGTTGATGAGCTTCTGACAATGCAGGCGAATCGCTGCACCATTCGGCAAGTTGGTCGGCCATTGCCAGGATGTCTGATTTCGGATCACCGGCAGAAACAAATTCCGGCATCAGTTCCTCATCAGCAATGAGATTCGTCAGAGTGATGAACCTGCACTGCATCAGAAGCTTCGCCGCGACTCGTGCCTTCCGTGAAATTCGATAGATCACTATGCCGGGGGTTCTTCGAGCCAGCAGTTCAAGGCTGATAGAACCGCTGACCATAAGACAACAGTCTGCTGCTTCAATGACTTCGGAAGTCTGAGCTGTCAGGTACTCCAGCGGTACACTCAGGTCGGCGGCTTCTTCAAGTTGCCGACAGACGTCCACCTGTTCCTCTCGAAAGCCCCCCACAACCCAGCGAGTGTTGTCAACGCGTGCAGCAACATTCCGCACGACCTCAAGGATGACAGGAAAGTTGGCCGTGACTTCGTGATTGCGAGAGCCAGGCAGCAGGGCAACTGTCCGTTTACCGGATTCCGACCTCAGGCGGTTGACGAGATTTTCGTCCAGGTTTGCAGCAGCGACTTCGTCAAAGAAGGGATGTCCAACCCATGTGCAGGCAACCCCACGAGCCTTGTACCACTCATATTCAAATGGCAGTGCGCAGATGACGTGGTCGATGTCACGTCGCACTTTTCGGATCCGCCATGGGGCCCATGCCCAGAGTTGTGGTGGCAGATAATAGTAAACAGGGATCCCTCGCCGTCGCGCGGCTCTGGCGATCCACCAGTTGAAGCCCGGGAAATCCACGAGCACAACAGCATCCGGTGGAGACTCGTCTAAGTGGGCCTCAGCCTTTTTGACGAGCTGCCGAAACTGCCGAATCATCGGCAGAACTCGCAGGATACCCATGACGGCCATTGTCGTAAGCTCGAACAGAAGCTTACAGCCTTGCTCCTGCATGGCTGGACCACCGAAACCCTCTGTCGCAACATCCGGGCGTATCTGCCGCAAATGGGCGATCAGGTGAGCAGTATGTTGATCACCGCTGGGCTCGCCGGCTGAAAAGAAGATCTTCATGCATCACCATCCATGGAGTCGGATTTGTCAGGTCCGATTATTCTGACTGGTGCAGCTTAACAAAATGTACCGATTATGACGATCACATCTATGGCTGCGTCGGTCGGGGGGCACGACGCGCCCATCCGTTCGCGCACGAATCGACAGATCGTCGTCTGCGTTTGGTTCGATCCCAGGCCGCCTCCCATGGTGGAATCGCGGTGAAAACGAACCGAACTGCTTCCTACATCCGCACCATTGTGCTCGCTGCAGGTGCGCTGGGCATCTTTTACGGAATTGGGACACGAGCAGGCAGCGACTTCTTTGATCGCTACTTCTGCGGTCATCCTCTGGAATACGTCAGCACCGGCATGTTCTTTTGGGGCATGGCAATCCTGTTTCAGAAAGCAGTCTCTCTTCGAGGTAACCGCCGAGCACTCAGTTCGCTGCAGGCAGTTGAGGATCCGACCGCAGGCACACTGGGTGCATGGTGTCAGGATGAACGCAAATCCAGTCGTCAGTCTGTCGTTTTTCGACGAGTTGAAGACACTGTGAACTATCTGCGTGGTAAGGATCGGTCTGGCCTGGAGGAGCACCTGCGTTATCTGGCAGAGCTCGCCAACGAAAGGCTGCATCAGTCATTCGCGACGATTCGAACCGTCACATGGGCGATTCCCATTCTGGGATTCCTCGGGACCGTGATTGGAATCACGATGGCCATCGCCAACGTGACTCCTGAACAGCTTGAGACCTCGCTGGGAGAAGTGACATCCGGACTTTCAGTCGCGTTTGACACAACTGCGCTTGCGCTGGGGATGTCGATTGTCCTCGTGTTTGCTGCATTTGCTGTTGAGCGTTTGGAGCAGGGCGTATTGACAGATCTTGAGCAACACGTGATTGAGCGTTTTCTGCCCACCTTTGCTGCTGGTGGCTCCGCCGCTGTGAGTGCCAATCCTCAGATTCAGGCGGAATCAGAGGCATGGGCAACTCAGCTTTCCGACATGAGAAACGCATGGCAGGAAGTACTCGGCGAGCACACAAAGACGCTTCGCGACGCAGTCGACGCTGACCTGCAGCAGACACTTTCACTGCACCGTCAGGATGCCGATTCAACTCGGGATACCTACGGCGCGGCGCTACAGCAGTCGACGGAGCTGTTGATTGGCCACGCACAGGAACTGATGGATACGTTCTCGCATCGACTGATGACGTGGCAGGAAGCGATGCAGACGAGCTCACTCGAGTCAGTGCGGCAGAGTGAAGCACTTCAGGAACTGGGAGCAGTTCTGCTCAGAGTTACTGAGTCCGGCGATCAGATTGCGACCCTGCAACAGCAGCTCAATCAGAATCTTCAGGCACTTCAGGTTGCTGAGACAATGGAGCAGACGGCCAGTAGTCTCACAGCCGCAGTACACGTTCTTACTGCTCGAACCAGCAATCGTGCAGCCTGACTAAGTCGGAGCACTCTTTCTCGCCTGACGAAACGACTCGCACATGGCACGGCGAAGATCACAACAGGAAATCAGCCTGTTTCCCTTTCTTGCAGTTCTGGTCTGCACGATGGGGGCGTTGATTCTGTTGTTGCTCGTGACCACACGACGCATTCAGGATTCAAAGAACGAGGTACGTGAGGCGGCTTCAGCTTCAGAGCCTCCCGAACGGAAGAAGCGGACACCGTTTATCGCTCCCGATGATTCAGTAGGTTCCGGCGACTTTATCATTGCCGAAGGAGACTCCCGAGGAACAGCACACAGATTCGCTTCGGTGCTGCAGCCTGCATCGGCTTTGGCTGAACTGGAGTCAGAGCAGGCACGCGTGCTCCAGGTCATCTCAGAAACCGAGTCGGAAATAGATGACACAAACGGACGTATCCGCAGCCTGCAGAAACAGATTGCTGATCTTGAAGCATCAGCCCAAAAAGGCGTCATTGCCGCAGCTCGTCTGAAGGCTGATAAAGAGGAACTTGCCCGCCGAAAAGGAATCCAGGCCAGACTTTCAGAGGATCTGCAGGGGCAGCTGCGCAGGCTCATGAAGTTGAAAGACGCCGTCAGGGAATCACAGCTCAGGAATCGTGATCAGGAAGTCGTCCTGCGAAAGAAGGAATCAGAGCTGATCAGTCTTCGCAGAGAGGCAGACCGTTCCAGATCACAGGTGGAAAGTGTGCAGGGCGGAGAAACCGTCGTTCGGTTTACTAATTCCACCGGCACTCAGCGGAATCCGATTCTCATCAATGTTGTTGAAGACAGGTTTGAATTTGTTCCTCACACAGAAGTTCCCATTAAGAGTGATGACCTCAGGGGGTTTCCTGTGACCGACAATCCGCTGCTCTCCTGTGTGCTGGCGATTCATGATGCCCGCAGCAAGGGATCGATTTCTTCGAAGCCGTACGTACTGCTGCTTGTTCGCCCGAGCGGCAGTCTGGCGTTTTACACCGCCCAGCGGACGCTTAAGGAGTCCGGGATCCACTTCGGCTATGAACTGATTCGTGAAGATCATCCAGTGATCTCGACTCCGCCAGTTGAGAGTTCTGAGCGGTCTCTGTTGCAGTCGACAATGCACGCAGCGTTCAAACGCCGTCAGGAACTCTACGCAGGCATCATTCGCCAGCCTGCAACGGACAGAAGTGAGGGAGCAGGCCGGCGACTGCAGGTGCTGCCGGATGGCGGTGTCGCGCAGAACGATGACAGAATTGCCGCGGCCCCTCGCTATTACGCAGGCGGAGCAGCACCGCCACCCGTTCATCGACGTCAGACCTTTGGACGCTGGGATCCCAATGCTCGGCGTCAGTCTGAGAACCAGGCGGTGAACCCGGAGCGGCATCCTGAAGAACGCACCGTCATTGCACCGAAAGGCTCCACGGGGTCCACTGAAGCTGTTCCATTTCTACGCAATGTTCCCTCGGAGGATTCGTCGGTTGCTGGTGGACCTTCCCGTCGTGGAAGGCAGCCTTCGACGTTTGACGGCGATCTATCAGAACAGCCGCAACAGAGTGTGGACAGAGACAGCGGGAGTTCCGATGAAGAAGGGCAATTCACACAATTGACTCCACAGATTCAGTCACCACAGAACGATCCATCTCAGCAGTCCGGCCGCCCCGGTACAACCACCGAGACCGCACCACCGAGGACCCGCACGGCCGGGACTGCTGAGCACCCAGCCTCTGCTGCTCAGGGAGGCACCTCTGTTGCCGCGTCCGATCAGGACGACTTTATGGAACAGTTTCTCCGGCAGGTTGAGGAACAGAAAAGCCGTACTCCGAATCCGTATCTGCTGGCGTTGCTGCGAAAGGCTCGGAGAGACAAAACTGGAACTGCAAAGATGCCGGCTATTAAGTTGCCGGACGAGTCACTCCAGCAGGGGGGGCGGAAAGCAGGAGACGCCGGGCAACAGTCTCTTCCGTCATCGCGACCGTTTGAATTCAAGGCACCGCAGTCTCATGCACCTGTGACCGAGACTCCGGCAACGTCTTCGCCGCAGCCAACAAAAAACAACAACAAGTCTGCCGAAATAAGGCTGGGAGCACCGCAGCCCGGCGCCACGGCCGGTCCGATCAGGATCATTCTGAAGAACGGAGTCATGTCCGTGGGAGACTACCCATCGGTCAATATTTCGACATGGGGCAGGCAGAAGGTGCTCGCGGAAACTGCACGCCTGCTGCGACGCGAGATCACGACAACCGGACGGCAGCCCACTGTTACGTTCTACGCGTCGCCGGAAATGCTCGAGCTTCAACAGTACCTTGCCAAACAGCTTGAGCCCGCAGGAGTCGCCATCGACCGCGTTCAAAAGCTGCGGTCGGACGCACTGATCCGTCGTCCACAGGGAACTCAACAGCCTGCGAATCCTGTCCAGGTACGGACTGGAAACAGGGGGGCGATATGACGCGACGCGCGACACAGGGGGATCAGGAATTTGGTTCTGATTCGTTCCTCGACATCATTGCCAACATCGTCGGTATTCTGATCATTCTTATTGTAATCGCCGGTGTCAAAGTCGCGCGTCAACCAGACTCCGTATCTGACGGGGCCGACACATTTGAGGGCGCTACGGCTGAGGCGGAGTCGGAAGTGGCTGTCGACCAGCCTGAGATGATAGGAATGCCAGACTGGGACGCCGTTCCTTCTCGCAACCTGGTCCTCGATAGTATTCCCCTGGATCGCTCTGTCGAACTGAAGAGATCTCAGGCTCTCAAACAAAAGGTGTCCCGGGATGAAGCACAGTTGAAAGCCTATCTCGTTTCACTGCAGAAGGTACCCAGGACTGAGGGCCGCGATGAACTGCCGGAAGTAGATGCCGAACTCGACAGAACTTCGTCGACCATTGCGTCACTCAAGAGCGCTGTTCTGGATGCTGAGCAGAAGACCAACGATCAGCGGAAAGCGCTGGTGGCACTGCAGAAGCGTGACGATTACGTCGACGGTGCCCTGCAGCAGATTGCGGTGGAGACTCGGAGGCTTCAGGAAGTCCTTGAGACGACTGAAGAAGAACGTAAACAGGCCGAGGCGTCGAAGGACGTACTCAGCCATCGTCTGTCCCCCGTCGGAAAGTCCGTCAGTGATCGAGAGACACACTTCCGACTGCACAATGGGAAGATCGCTCATCTGCCAATCGAACGACTCGTGGACCGTATGACGGAGCAGATTAAGTCTCGCCAGCGTATTGTGATGAAGTTTCGGCGCTACGAAGGAGTTGTTGGGCCGCTGGATGGATTCATAATGAAGTACGTCGTCCAGCGCCAGGCTCTTTCTCCTCTGCAGGCGATGCAATACGGACAGAACTCCTACCGATTTTCTGTTTCTCGCTGGACGATTGAGCCGTCCGACACTTACCGAGGTGAAACGGTTGAGCAGGCACTGAAGCAGGGGGCGCGGTTTCGCCAATTGGTGGAGTCTGCCGAACCTGATTCCTCTGTGACAATCTGGCTCTATCCTGGTGACTTTGAGAACTTCGCGAAGCTTCGAGAACTTGCTCACTCAATGAATCTCCGGGTTGCTGCACGCCCACTCCCGGAAGGGACACCCGTTGCCGGTTCGCCAACCGGCAGTCAATCCACGTCTCAGTAGGTACTCGATGACCCTGATTACTCAGGAGTTTTGTGATCGCCCGGTGGAGCAGGTTGCCAGGGCGTTAATTGGAGCCACTCTTTGTCGCCGGTCTCGTGAAGGCCTGACCTCCGGCGTCATTGTGGAAACCGAAGCCTACCTTCCCGAAGGCGACTCCGCGGCGCATTCGTTCATTGGCCCAAACCGGAAAAATGCCAGCATGTTCGGGCCTCCATGCCGCGCGTATGTCTACACGATTCATGCTCGCCAGTGTGTCAACGTCGTCACTGAGGCGCAGGGCATCGGGTGTGCAGTTCTCATTCGTGCGTTGGAGCCGCTGGGAGGCCGAGCATTGATGGAAGTACGTCGTGGGACCGACGTCTTACGAGATCTCTGTCGCGGTCCGGCAAGACTCACGGAAGCCCTTGGTATTGGTCGTGATCTTGATGGCTGGCCCATTGACCGTGGTACGCGTCTCTGGATCGACATTCCCGACGATCCGCCCGCGATCGATGTGACGGTCACTCCCAGAATCGGAGTCACATCCGCAGAAGAAATGCCCTTACGTTTTGTGGTGGCGGGAAGCTCCTACGTCAGCGGCACGCGGCGACAGAACACACCAATCGCGTGACTGCTTGAGATTCGTGTTCCCGAGTTCTAAAGTCTGATGTGTCAGATCGAGCTGACATCCTGTTCGGCAACAGATTTTGGGAGCGAATGATGATGAGAACCAGGCTCGGCAGCAAATGTTGTGGATGTGGCGTAACTCGGATCGGATTTCGAACTGCTACTCGGTGCGTGCTGCTCATTTCGTGTCTGGCAGTGTGTGTCACCGCTGCTGTTGCCCAACCCAGATTGCCCCTCAGTGCCGGAGCTGCCATTGCCGACGTGACACCGCGAAGTTTTCCCGTGCTGGTGAACGGCGGGATGCGGGCCAATTATGCAGAGCAGGCCAATACCCGAATCAATGCGAGAGCCATCGTGTTCGCCAGCGCTGGAGAACGAATTGGAATTGTCGTTGTTGACAGCTGCATGATGCCTCGACCGCTGCTTGACGAGGCAAAACAGATGGCGGCGAAAGCTACAAAGCTGAAGCCGGACCATATCCTGATTAGCGCGACACACACGCATACCGCGCCGTCATCGATGGGAGCTCTCGGCACACCTCCTCAGGATGACTACCTGCCGGTGCTGCGTGCCGGAATTGTTGAGGCTCTTGCAAATGCTGAAAAGAACCTGCAGCCTGCCAAAGTAGGCTGGGCCACTGAGAATGCATCTGAGCTGACCGCACTCAGACGATGGATTCTGCGTCCCGATCGTCTGCGAGATGACCCATTTGGAAATCCAACGGTACGCGCAACCATGCATGCGGGCAGCAACTGGGACCATGTCACCGGAGAGTCCGGTCCGGAAGATCCAGACCTCTGTCTGCTGTCTGTACAGGCTCTCGATGGTCGCCCCATCGCTCTGCTGGCCAACTTTTCCATGCACTATTTCTCCGGCCAGAAACCGCTGGCGGCAGACTACTTCGGTTTGTTCTCTGACGGAATGCAGGAAAAGCTAAGACACAATGTCAAAGGCCAGCCACCCTTCGTTGCCATGATGTCACACGGCTGCAGCGGCGATATCTGGCGTCGTGACTATAAGCAGCCTGCTGACAAACAGAATCCATTCCCCGATATCGAATCGTACACTAATGAGATGATGCGCATCGCGTTGAAGGGGTATGAGTCGATCACGTACACCATGCCACACAGTATCGCGATGGCGGAACAACGCATGCAGCTGAACTATCGAACTCCGGATCTGCAGCGGTTGAAGTGGGCAGAACAGATCGTGGAGGCAATGGGAGATCGACTGCCGGAAACGCAGGAAGAGATCTATGCCAGAGAACAGATTATTCTGCACGAACGCCAGTCAACAGAAGTTGTTGTTCAGGGCCTGCGGATCGGAGATTTTGGAATCGCTACTACTCCCAATGAAACTTACGCGCTGACAGGCCTGAAGATTAAGCACCAGAGTCCATTGAAGCAGACGATGGTCATCGAACTGGCCAATGGTGGAGACGGATATATTCCGCCACCTGAACAACACCTCCTTGGTGGCTACAACACCTGGGCTGCACGGTCCGCCGGTCTGGAAGTCCAGGCAGAACCAAAGATCACTGAAACAGCCATCCAGTTGCTGGAAAGCGTGACGCGACGCAGTCGCCGCACATGGAAACAGTCGGACAGCGTGGCCGCTTCTGCCATTGCCAAACGCTCGCCGACTGCATGGTATCGTCTTGATGAATTCAATGGGCCAACCGCCATGGACGCAACAGGCAACTTTCATGATGCCACCTATGAGCCAGCCATCGCTTATTTCCTTGCTGGTCCAGCAGCATTCGATGCCGGGACCGAAAAGAACCGGTGTGTCCACTTTGCGGGTGATCGGCTGCGAGCACGTCTGCCGATTGAAGGCAGTCAGTATTCTGTGTCCATGTGGGTCTGGAATGGCATGCCGCTGGATGCTCGCCCGGTCGCCGGCTGGATGTTCTCGCGCGGTCGTGACAGCGGTCTGGGGCTTCAGAGCGAGCACCTCGGAATCGCAGGGACGGAAGATCCGGCAGGATGTCTGATCTTTCAAAACGGCCAGGACTCATCACGTCTGACTGGCCGGACACCTCTCAAACGCTGGACATGGAACCATATTCTTTTGGTTCGTGACGGTAACCGGATTCGCGTGTGGCTGAACGGGGCCAGCAAGCCCGAGATTGACGGTGTCGTTCCAGCGGTGACTCAGGCTGTGCCACTGTTCTTTGGTGGAAGAAGTGACAAAGACAGCAATTGGGAAGGGCGGCTGGATGAAGTTGCTGTATTTGACAGTGTCCTGACGGGTGGCGATGCAGCGGCGCTGGCTGGAACAAAATGAGGCGCACGATTTGCTATCACTGATTAGACTATCAGTCTATTGGGACGACGAAGGGGTGCAACCATGGTGACGGATGCCCGAATTACCGCGGACAGATTCGCGGACCAGAAACTGGACCTGCCGGAAGCCGGCCGCTGGCATGAGTTGCACGAGGGGATCCCGACGGTGATGGAGCCGCCAGATGACGACCATGGTAACGCTGTCCTGAATCTCTCTCGGGCTCTGGCGGACTGGTTTCAACAGCTTGAGGCGGAGGCTGTCGGCTATGCGTGTCATGAGATTGGACTGAAAACGGAAGAGGATCCGGATACCGTGCTGTTTCCGGCGATCACCGTTTTCCGGGCAGGAAACAGGTTTCAGCAATCAGACAATATTATCGCGACTCAGATTCCCGATGTGGTCATCGACATTGCTTCGACCAACGACCGCCGTCGTGATATGAGACGCCGAACACTCGGTTATATCGGGGCGGGGGCAAAATCTGTCTGGGTCCCGGATCCGATGAAAAAGGAAGTGCAGATCATCGTCCCCGGTGCACACACTTTGGCGCTCGCAGGAAAACAGCTTGTCGAAAGCCAGCATATTCTGCCCGGGTTTCAAATCAGCTGTAGAGAAGTGTTCGCTCAACCCGAATGGTGGCGGTAACTCTATCCGCCTCTTTTCCGAACGTTGGGTCGCCTCAGCTGCACAGCGTTGAACATCGAATACGAGCTTCCGTCGCGTTTGCTTGTAATCA
>CAJWGB010000099.1 GCA_913031625.1 uncultured Planctomycetaceae bacterium
ACCTGCCTCGAAGCGAGGACGGGGGAATTGGTCTGGAAAGAACGCCTCCCGGGAGAATACTCGGCAACGCCAATCGTCGCGCGGGATCGGATCTACGCATTCAACGAGGACGCCGTCTGCACCGTCTTTCGTCCGGGGCGTCAGTACGACGTCATTGGAACGAATTCACTCAGGAAGCAACAGCTGCTTTCGACGCCTGCGATCGACGGGGACGCGTTCATCATTAGAACGGCTGGGTATCTCTACCGTGTGCAAAACGGTGCGCAGAGAAAAGAGACACCGAATCCAGCGGAAGAATTTATCGGGCAATGGGATATCGGCCGTCCAGAGGGCGGTGGCAAGCCCGCTTTTGTGATGACATTGAACGCCGATTACTCCGCAGGAAAAAGCCACGTCCCGAGTGCGACCGGGACATGGGAACTGGTTGACGGAGAAGCACGAGTGACCTGGTCAGACGGCTGGCGAGATATCATTCGGCGTGAAGGTGATCACTATCGAAAGGTTGCGTTCGGGGTGGGGAAGACGTTCGATTCTGAACCGTCGAACACAGACTCTGCCGACAAACAGTGAGCCTGCTAATATCGTCCTGATCCTCTCGAGTTCCTGATAATTGTTTTGCCAGGATTTCGGATTCGGAATCGGTGAACGTGGTCGCCTCGTTATTCATGCGGAGAATCATGCGGCCTGCCGCCCTCCTTAGAGAACTTCGATTATGAATGCCAATGCGATCTCCATGGTCAGTCTTCTGATGATGGCCTGTCTGTGTCAGGCCCAGGAGCAGCCTGAGGAATCCCGAATTGACGAAACGCTGATCAGGCGACTTAATCAGGAATTTGTTGACGCCTTCAACAATGCAGACGCCAAAGCCATCGGAGCGTTATGGAGCGAGCAGGGGGAACTCACAGTCGATGGCGATGCTGGCGCGACCGGTCGTGGCAGCATTGTGAAACTCTATGATTCGTTTTTTGCTGACAACAAAGGTGTGAAAATCAGCCTCAATGTCACTTCCTGGAGGCAGCCTGGTCCGAATCTGCTTATTGAAAAGGGTGTTACTGAGGTTGCGGGTGATGACGAATCAGAGCTTGTGGATCTTTACACGCTCATTCGGACAAGAGTGAAAGGGAAGTGGTTAATCGTGAGCTGCCAGGTCGAACAGACGCCCGTTGACCCTGTTGACTGGAAGGATGGGCTGGCGTTCCTGATTGGGAAATGGAGCACCGGAGGTGACAAGTGGAAAGTTAACTCCGAATTCACGCTCCTTCCCGGATCCAAATACATCAAGCGGGTTTTCTCTGTCAGCAACGGTGAAGAGACGACGGTCAGTGGCACGCAGGTCATTGGGTTTGATCCTGCCGCCAGCTTAATCCGCAGCTGGACTTTTACCGCCGATGGTGGGCATTCCAGTGAGACCTGGCGGCGAGACGGTGAACAATGGGAGATTCAGTCGGTTGGCTACACTGCAGACGGCGTCAATATCGCTTCAACCAATGTTCTCACGCCGATCGATGCGAAGGCCTTTCGGTGGCAGTCAACAAACCGCATCATCGGAGGCACAGCACTTCCTGAAACTGACCCGGTTGTTGTTCGAAGAGTTGTGAATCAGGAGAAGACTGATGAATAGCAGACCATTCAGAACAGGATTGCTGATTTTGGGTGCGGCGATCGCCAGTGGTGTACTCATTCCCGATGCTTTCGGGCAGGGCTTTGGAGGCCGACGTGGAGGTGGACTCCGAAGCGGCCGAGCGCCTCAGATTCGACGGAGCCCGATTCGGGCACAGCCATCGCTAAGAAGCCCGATTCGCCCCCAGCCATCGCCACGAAGCCCGATCCGGTCAGGGAATCGCAGTGTCACAGGTCTTCGGGGAGGTTCTGTTACAATCGGTGGTGCACACGGTGGCATTCGTGGACCGGGTGGATCAGTGGCTGGTCGCCTCGAGGGAATGAAAATTAAAACGCCCGGTGGCCGCCCGGTGGCCGCACGGTGACACGTGGTGGCGGGGGTGTTTTTGGACTCGGGGGCGATGGGACACCAACGGCAGGCAAAATTCGTGGTGGATCAGCCGGCGGATCCAGTGCAACAGTCCGAAGCGGAGCCGGACGCGCTTTGGTCACTGACGGCGGGTTTTCACGGTACAGTGGTGGCGTCAATCTGCGAAGTCCCGGCAAGACACCCGTTCGGTCGCACAGAACGGTTGCAGTCACCCGGGGGTCACTGCGAAGAAAAGCAGTCGTGGTTCGGCGGAACGTTGTGGTCAGTTTTCCCGGACGCAGCGGCTGGTTCAACAGCAGCTGGTATCCTAGATACCCGAGAGCATGGCGACCCCGAATCCGTGTCGGAAGTGTCTGGCTGTTCGCTCCATACCGCTCATGGATTACCTGGCTGGCATGGTCTACTCTCAACGCTCCTCCTCCGCAACCTGTCTACTACAACTACGGCACAACCGTCGTCTATCAGGGTGACACTGTTGTGAAAGGCACAGAGAAGATTGCGTCTGCAGAAGAATATTATCAGCAGGCAGCAGCGATTGCCGAATCAGGGGAGGAGAGCGTCACGGAAGAAGACGAGTGGCAGTCATTCGGCGTATTCGCCCTCGTTCATGGAGACGAGGAGTCATCTACCAAGATGATGGAATTGAAGCCAACAGGTCGGGGAAAATACGGGGTAACTATTACGATGCTTTGACTGAGACAGTGGTGCCGATCACAGGAGCAGTCGACAAAGAGAGTCAGCGTGTCGCATGGAGGATCGGGGACAGTAAGACCGTGGTTTATGAGGCGGGAATGGCCGACCTGACAAAGCAGGAGCTGACCATCCTTGTTCACTTCGGGAAGGACCAGACACAACAATGGCAACTCGTGCGTCTTGAAGATCCGGAAACCGACGAAAAGTCTCCTAAGGAGTGAGAGTAACGCGATCGGAGACGTCTGTGGCCATTATTCTGAGGCCTGTTTTTTGAGCCAGTGGTCGATGTAGTCCTCTTTCGCTCGCCACGCTGCTGCACGTGTCTGTTCGGCTTGCTTAAATTCTCCGGAAGCTTTGAGCTGCTCTCTGTTTTGCCTGCGGATTGCGCTCACCTCCTCGTTTGTCCGGAACAGATGTGGCCAGCCTGACTCAAGGTGCACTACTGCTGCCTTGTGGGCAGCCTGTAGCCTTTTGAGTTCGGTTGAATCTTTCTTTGCCAATGCCAGCTCTACGATGCGGCGTTTGCGAAGGTGGTCGGGCTGGTCTGCGACCGCAGGTTCCAGAGATATCAGATACTGCTCAATCGCCCGTTTTGCTTTGTGTGTCGCATGAGTCCGCGCCTTGAAGTCTGCGTCTGTTGCCAGCAGGTGTTTTCGTTCCTTCTGCATCTGCTTCTGAAAATCCTTGTGCGAGCGATACACTGCAGGGAATTGTTCTTTGCGTTTTGCATCAAGGTCATCAACCGTCGTGACCAGAGATTTGTACTTCGGGTCATTCTGATACAGCCACTCGTGTGCATTGCTGCGATCGATGTTCTTCTGTTCTTCCGCGGGGCGATCAACGGGGAATTTTCCAACTGCATTTAATATCTGTGACCACGCCTCCCCAGCGGTCTTCAACGGGCGTGCCGTCAGGATCTGTACGTTGTCAAAGGCAGCCGTGTGACTGTCCACCTGAAACGCAAAGTAGGTTCGCTGCTGATCGACAATCGGGTGCTCAGCGGCGACCAGGTGCGTTTTGTCCAGATGAGCGACAACTCGGTTACCGGAAAACTCCACCGTCATGGTGTACCACCGATCCGGATGGAATTCGCAGGCACATTCCGCGTGCCGATAGCTAAACCACGGACCGCGATCATCTTTGGCTGTCTGCAGGTAGAAGTGGTCGGGACGGATGTGCAGAACCGTGTTGTAGTGTCCGGAGCTTCCTGTGATCATGCGGATGTCCTGTGACTCCTGCAGCTGAAAGTCGAACCGGATCAACACGTCTTTGTACTCGGGCTTTTTGACGAAGATTCGAGTCGACTCTGATGCACTTTTGCCGCGCTGCAGTCGTCCGTCGACCGCGGACCAGTCTCCGTTAAAGTGCCAGCGTTCGCTCACCTGCAGTGGAGAGAAGTGGTCTGCAAAGTACAGCTGCCCTGGTTGGCTGATGAGTGGTGCGGAAGGCACCGTCGCATGGATCCCGTTGCGCCACGCAGTCAGTTTTGCCTGCAGAGCATCGACAACTTCGGGATGCTGCTCGGCAAGATCTTTTGATTCCCCGGTGTCAGTTTCAAGCGAATACAGCTCTCGATGTCCGTCGTCAAAAAACTCGATCAGCTTCCAGCTGCCCGACCGAATAGCTCCGCCGGAGACACCTCCCAGAAAGTGAGGTCGGTCGAGTGGGTAATGCCAAAACAGATCGGTGCGAGACAATGCCCCATCCGGATCTGCAAACAGTGAAGAAATGTCTGTTCCGTCTGAAACAGCAGGCGCAGGACAACCTGCAGCCTTCAGCAGTGTGGGCAGGAAGTCTGTGTTTACGACTGGTGCGTTGCAGACAGCTCCCTCAGCAACTCGACCGGGCCAGCGAATGATCAGGGGCACTCGAATGCCTCCCTCGTAGAGCTGGCTCTTGCCGCCTCTCAGCGGGTGATTGGAGGTGACATTGGTCTCGCCCCCATTATCGCTGCTGAAGATCACGATCGTGTCGTTCTCCAGCTGAAGCCGTTTCAGAGTGTTAAGGATCTTACCGACTCCACCGTCGATACTCTCCAGCATGGCAGCCAGATGCGGGTTGTGATCACCGGCCCAGTGATTGAGGGGATCGCCCTGATGTCCCTGGTCCTGGCACAGGTAACAACGCTCTCGTGAACTTGGTCCCGGCGGATGGCGGTCGCGGTACTTTTGCACAAGATCAGGTCGGCCATTCAGAATTGAGTGCGGTGCGAAATGGCTCAGGTAGAGAAAGAACGGGCGTTTCTGATTCCGTTCGATGAAGTCGACAGCTTCCAGGTTGAGCCTGTCTGTAAGGTACTCCTTTTCCCCAAGACGCTGGTTAGGAATGTCGAGCCATTGAATCGGCTGTGTTCGGAAGACGTACGGCCAGAAATTGGCACCATTGCCGACACCTTTGACTTCACGGCCGAAGTCCCAGTCGAACCCGTGCTGCCGGGGTTTGATTTCGTGCTCCGCATCGTGATAGTCGTACCCTGTCAGATGCCACTTGCCGATCATGCCTGTTGTGTAGCCGGCCTGTTTGAGCTCCGACGCGAGGGATGAGTACTGTGTGGAAAGTGCGTTCGCTGAATTGGGACGCAGATAGTCCAGAATGCCTGTCCTTGCTGGATGCATGCCTGTCAGAAACGCAGCGCGATAGGGTGAGCACACGGGAGCCGCAGCATAGGCCTGCGTGAATCTCATGCCCTGTCTGGCCATTCGGTCGAGTGAAGGTGTGTCGTGAAATTCGTTTCCGTAACAACCCAGTTCCGACCAGCCAAGGTCGTCCGCCAACACAAAGATGATGTTCGGGGGGCGATCTTCAGTTGCTGCAGGAAGGGTGGCTGAGAAGAGCAGAAGGATGGCTGCTGGCTTCATATTGGTGGTTCTGTTCACAGAGTGTTCCGGGTGATAGGTTTTATTCCGCCGAGTGTGATGGATCCCGGCAGATCGACTACGGGTTCTATTTGCAGCTCTGATTCAGTCGTCACTGGCAGGTTTGCCGACGAAGGATTGCACGCGATGATTGAGATGCCCGGCGCTTCCGCCGGCATTCATGGCAAGGTTGCCTCCGTCCATTGGGATGAGAGCTCCTGTAATCCATGTCGATGCATCTGAAGCGAGCAGGACAGCCAGTCCGGCGATGTCCTCAGGCACCCCCATTCGCCCGGCCGGAATGCCTTTGATGAAGCGTTCTTCCAAAGTTGGATCGTCTTCCATTCTCGCAATCAGTGATGGGTTCTTCACCTGAGCCGGCATCACACAGTTCACTCGGACGCCTTTTCCGGACCATTCAGTGCTGAGTTCTCTGGTCATGCCCGTCACCGCAGCCATCGCTGTGCTGTACGCAATGTGTCCTCGCCCCAGAGCTGAAATGCTTGCGAGCGATCCGATGTTCATGATCGACCCACGCCCCTGTGCGAGCATTCTTCGCCCCGCGGCCTGGCACATGGCAAATCGCCCAACCACAAGATTCTGCAGAACCTTCTGCAGCATTTCGATCTCGAGGTCTTCCGGAGCGCACAGGTGACCATCTCCTGCAATGTTGCCCAGAAAGTCAAGTCGTCCGAACTCCTGGTCAACCCGGGCAAACAACGAATTAATGGCATCGGGGTCAGAGACATCTGTCGACGTCACCAGCACACGTCGGCCAGCCGCCTGAGCAACCTGTGCCGTGTCTTCGGCTCCCTGAAGGTTTTTATCCACAAGGACGACGTCCGCGCCTGCTTCCGCCACTGCAATCCCGGTGGCGCGGCCCATTCCCTGAGCGGCCCCGGAGACTACCGCGACGCGCCCCGATAAATCAAACATTGCGTTTGTCATTCAAACACTTCTCCCAATCACAGATTCCAATGCGGCACTGGTTCCGCCAGTGATAGTTTGAACTCAATGGGACTGGCCCAGCCAGTGGCACCCATCAAGTATGCTTGTGACGGTCACTCAAACCGAATTCACGCTGCCCGACCCACCAGCATTGGAATGACCTTTGCAAAAAGGACGAGTAGCGCGAGCCCAAGGTAGAACACTCCGCAGCACGCAATTCCCAGCTGGTTGTACCACTTTGGACGCAGCTGTTCAGGCAGAAACTTTCTGTTGATGTACAACACCATAAACGCGGTCGAACCAAGCGCGACGTTATTCAGGTTGGCGATGACGGTCACCATGAGTTTGGGGGCATTGCCGAACTGCAGGAAGATTGTTGCCGAAATGAATGACCAGAGAACGTAGCAGCCAAGAATCACATAATAGATCTTTCGAACTTCATTGCCCTTCATGGAACTGCGTATGCGTTTGTTGGATGACCAGATGATGTCCGTCCATCGTCGGGAGAAGTCATCGACGATCGAGATCTGACTGGGAACAAAGACCATCAGTCCGACGAACAGTGCAATCAGCCAGAGGATTGGGGCCCAGCTTCCGAGGGTGGCCGTGTTGCGGATGCCGTCCGCGGCCATGAGTGACTGGGCATAGTCGATTTCACTGTCCAGAAACATCGGGCTGGCCTGAGCAAACTCAATCGACATCAATGCCGGAAGTGCCATCCCCATAAAGCATCCGGGAGCCCAAACGAGGAGTTGATCGAACAGAATGTACTTCCACCATGCCTTCCAGCGTTTCAGGTTTTCTTTGGTCAGAGCGAAGACCTTCCCGATATGAGACAGGCTGATATCTTTGCCTCCCACCGCACTGGCGATCGCACCAACCCGGCTGCCCATGCCCCAGCCCTTGTCACGCACAAAGTTACTGTAGGTGGAATTACCGAGTCCTCCGCCGCCTGCATAGCCAGCGAATGCTCCTAACAGTGCGATATTGGTGAGAGCAATCACCGGGAACGTCCCGTCATTTGCCAGCGTAGCAAAGATGTTCTCCACGGGCTTTCGCCCGTCGGGCAGTGTTTCGCCCTCAACCGGAACCGTGCCGAACTTGAAGAAGCCCGAGAACACTTCCAGCCAGCCGTCGCTCGAAACAAAAAAGACTCCAATGAACAGACAGAAGCCAAGGACAATGAATACTTTGGCAGTCATCACCGCCTGCAGCATGTTGTAAACCTTCCCACCCAGCAGCACCGGCACCACAATGAGCGCCAGAAGGATGTAAGCGACACAGTTGATTGCGAAGCCGTCCGCCGCTTCTATGGGCGGCGATCCCTTGATCATCCCAATCAGCAGCACCGCTGCATTGGTCGAGAGTCCCGGAATCAGCGTGCCGATACTCAACAGAATCGTAAAGCTCACCCAGAATGTCGGGCCAGGTGCCATCCGCATGAAGCCGGTGAACACCGGTTCCCCGGTATAGAGCGCATACCGGCCGCATTCCATATTGTAAAACACCTGACAGGCGATCGCGATTGTCGCGATCCACATCAGACTGCCTCCGTATTTGGCCGTAATGTCCGGGCCAAACAGCCATTCTCCCCCACCGATCTGGATGCCACACATCACGATACCCGGGCCAATGAACCCGGCAAGGTTCTTAAGTCCAAGTGGCTTTGGCTGCGGAAGTTCTTCTTCCACATCCCATGTGGGCAGACAGGTTTCAGGAAGCGACTGCTGAGTCTGAATGACAGCATCCGAGACAGAATTGGTTACGGATGAATCTGGAGTTTCGCGCGATTCGCCTGTCATGATGTTCCCCGCAGCAGGATTGACTTGTCTGCGAGGTTACCGAGACACAGCCGGAATCTCAAATCGCGACTGCGTGATGAGGCGTGTCTGTCTGCGAATGGAGGCCTCAGGTCTGCGAGGTTTCAATGCCCCACCCGCTAGGACTCGGTCAGTTCGAGATACGGGTCCAGTCCCATATTCTCGTACTGCTCAAGGCGGAAGCGTTCCTGCTTCAGCAGGTTCTTGCGCTGTTTGCGATGGCTCTTCTCAAGGAACCGCTGGACACGTTTGAAATAGCGGTGCCATGAACGCCCGAGCTCTCCAGCTTTGTTGGGGATTGCGATCTTCTGCCTTCTTCGGACTTCACGCTGTTCGCGACTGCGAAGCAACTCATCCTCCAGTGACAGAAAGAACTGAAACGACCCCGGGTCACCCTGCCGTGCCGCGCGACCAACCAACTGGCGGTCAATTCGTTTGGAGCTGTGCAGTTCGGTTGCAATGACGTGGAGACCGCCGTTGGTTTTCACGTCATCTTCGAGAATGATGTCCGTCCCACGGCCAGCCATGTTTGTGGCAATCGTCACTTTGCCGGCGTGCCCGGCCTGTTTGACGATCTCTGCTTCCTGTTCGTGATAGCGAGCGTTCAGGATCTGCGCATCAATACTGTTGGCGCTCAGGACTTCGGCAAGAGCTTCTGAAGCTTCGACGGAAGGAGTCCCAATCAGCAGGCTGCGTCCCTTCGTAATCTGACTGCGAATCTCCCGGGCAATAGCCTCACGTTTTGCGTCCTGAGTTTTGAAGACTCGCACTGCCTGACCACGGCGAATGCACCTGCGGTTGGTCGGAATCTGAGTCACCTTAAGCTTGTATGTCTTCTTCAGCTCGCGGCGTGCGGGAATCGCTGTTCCGGTCATGCCTGACAGGTTTGTGTAATTGCGAAAGAAACTCTGCACGGTAATCCGAGCGGCTTCCCCGGTGGCCGCTGTGATAGGAACGAGTTCTTTCGCTTCAATTGCCTGGTGCAGCCCGTCCTGCCATTTGCGACCATCCATCACACGGCCCGTTCCTTCGTCGACGATCATCACTTTTTCGTCGACAATGACGTAGTCACGATCTTTTTCGAAGGCGTGTTTTGCCGTCAACGCTTTTTCAACCTGTGTGTAGATCCGCTCCGTGTCCATTGAGCTCATGAGTGACGGCTTTGCCATCAGCACAACTTTGCGGCAACCGGCATCGGTCAGCCACGCGGAACGCCGCTCGGGTTCGTAGACGTAATCGTCTCGGGGTGTCAGTTGAAACGTAGCGCGGTTGCTCCAGCGGAAGAGGTTCACCGTGCCTGGATCGTTTGGTTGAGTCAGTCCGATAATCAGAGGAGTCCGGGCCTCGTCAATCAGGATACTGTCGGCTTCATCGATCAACGCAAAATAGTGTCCTCGTTGAACGGGCTCTTCAGCACCCGAAAGAGTCCGAACAAACTTCCGCAGATTTGATGTGCCACCTTCGTCCGGAGTGGCACCTTTGCGAAGTCGGTCACGAAGGAAGTCAAATCCCATTTCCTTGGAGGTGCCGTATGTGATATCGCAGGCGTAGTTCTCGCGACGCTCGTCGGGCTCCATCGGCTCAAGAATATTGCCGACTGTCAGCCCCAGCTTTCGGTGAACGGGGCCCATGATCTGGCAGTCACGTTCAGCAAGGTAGTCATTCACTGTAATGACATGACAGCCATGTCCAGGCAGAGCTCGAAGGAAAGAGGGCATTGTGGCGGTCAGCGTCTTGCCTTCTCCCGTCTGCATTTCGGCAATGTGTCCTTCAAACAGCGCAATCGCTCCCATGACCTGAACTTCGAAGTGTTCCATCCTGAGCACACGTCGGGACGACTGGCGAACCAGCGCGTAGGCTTCGATCAGCAGTTTGTGCAGCGGGGTTCCGGACTGTGCTTCCCAGCGGATCTTTCGGCCGGCCGTCGTCAGTGCATCGTCGGTGAGTGAGTTGAGCTCCTGGCTGCGGCGAATAATCTTCTTTGCCATGGCCCGCCAGCGAGAACGCCGAGCCGTTGACGGGATCATCCCCGACTTCGTCCAGTGATATACGTCCGTGATTCCGATCATTTTGACTCTGACTTCAGCTGAAACACGTCACTGTAGAGACGACCTGTCTCGGCTTGTCTGACAGGCATTTTGTCCCGGGCGGTCTGTAATGATCCAAAACCCGGATTCTGCTTCCATTGTACAACCGGGAAGATAACCCGGAAGTGCGGTTCCTGTCGATTATTGGCGGTCTCTCCCAAAGGCATGTTAAACCCTGCGGGTCCCTGCGAACGTGCGGCTTCCGGAAGCTTTTCCGATGACAAAAAGCCTTCGGCCGCTGGGAGACTTAGGAATCGAATTGACGCCCGTTCTTTGGGAAAAGGCAGGCCGTAAGGCACATGCGTGATAGCGTTGAGCGGTTTAACTGGTGCGAAAGCAGATTCCGTTTGCCGTCAGGTGTTGTCATGGAAAAGCTCAAGCCATTCTTATTTGGAGCCCTTGTTGGAGCGGGACTTGCCGTCTGTGCGCTTCAGTTTCATGTGGTGCATTCGCATGAGGGGGTTCGCGTTGTTGCAAGGACTCCTCAGCCGTCACTCGGCCTCTCTTACGCAGACGTTCGTGGCTGGGATGCGAAGACCTGGGCCGAACGCCCGGAACTGGTGCGTGCTCTTGTCGCCAACGGTTCCGGCGAACTGGTGGCAGATACTGTTGCAGATAATCTGACCAGCCCGGTTGACACAGGAAGCGACACGCTGGATCAACTTCGAGGGCTGCTGGACAACGCCGACTCAGAACTTTCTAACCGCAACCGCGAACAGCCTCAGCCACTGGAACGCGACTGGGGCGAAGAATCGTCTGAAGACTTCCTTGGGAGTCCGTTTACTGAAGATGCGCCTCCTTTTCCTTCTGCATCTCGAGACGAGGCTCGCCGAACGCGAGTTGCGGCACGCGATCTGAATTCACTGGATGATGGCACTCAGGGCCATTCCTCCAGCTACGGGTCTGCTTACACGCGTCAGTCGGACTCTTCCAGCACGTCCGAAACGAGCAACAGTCAAGGGGACGGATCGGATTCCGGGACTGATTACTCAGACTCAGGATACAACTCCAGCAGGAGTTCGAGCGGCAGTAGTTACGGATCGGATTCCGGGACTGATTACTCAGACTCAGGATACAACTCCAACAGGAGTTCGAGCGGCAGTAGTCACGGATCGGATTCCGGGACTGATTACTCGGGCTCAGGATACAACTCCAACAGGAGCTCGAGTGGCAGCAGCTATGGACCGGAATCCGACACCGACTCCTTTGACTCAGGCTACGACCTGAATACGAATTCGTCGGACAGTTCAGGGAGCAGTGACCAAAAGCTCTTTGGTAATGACGACACCGGTGAGCAGTACGGAGTGTTTGAAGATGTGACGGATGAGCTTGAGTCTCGTGCTGAGAAGGCACTCTCAAGAGCTCGAGAGTCACTCGGCTCCAATGAATTCCTCGGAGACAGTGGCTCCTACCTGAGACCGAATTCTGATGAGGATGACTCGACGAGTTCTTCCACTCGACCATCATTCGACGATGCCCCCGCATTCTCTCGCGGCCGAAACACAAACTCACGATCGGCAATCAATCAATACATGCCCGAATTCCTGAGAGCGATTGAAGAGGGATTTGATCCCTTTGCTAATGGCGACGTCGAATAGGCAAACAAAAGAAGACAATTCGATCACTTCTCCTGAGGGGCTCGCTCGTGCATTGCATGGGTGAGTCCCTCTCGATTTTCTGGGATCAAAGCCTATACTTTCCCAGCCTGATGTCCTGGCAGGAGAAGATGATGATCGGACGAATCCTGACCTTACTTGCAGTATCGACTGTCATCGCTGCGGCGAACGCTGCCACAATTTCGGAATGCCGAGAACTGCTGCGAACGGGCAAGTACCAGGAATGCCTTGACGAAACGGCCGCCGCCATCGAGCGACGGAGCTATGGTGAGGACTGGCCGGTCCTCAGAGCCGAAGCGGAAACGCGACTCGGAAGGTACCTGCAGGCTCAGGAAACCATCAACGCCGGCATCGGACGTTACTCCTGGAGCATTCGCCTCCGGATGGCCGCAATTCGCAACTCCAAACTCCTTGGTAACTCCAAACGCGTCGAGACGCTGCTTGATGAAATCAATCAGCTGGCTACCTCAGCTCCCTGGCGATACACGGACGCTGACGACCTCGTTGCACTTGGTGAGGCTGCGATCGAGATGGGGGCTGACCCCAAAGACGTGTTGGAGGGGTTCTTCGACCGAGCCCGCCGCAATTACGAAAGCCGAGCAGACGGTCACCTCGCGGCGGGCAAACTGGCAATCGAAAAAGGAGACCTTGCGCTCGCGGCCAGCATCCTTCGCCCGGCGATTGAAAAGTTTCCTGAGAACGCAGACATGTGTTTCGCCCTGGCCACTGCAGTTCAGACTGCTGAGCCGGAAGTGGCTGCTCAGTTGCTGCAGCGGTCGCTGGAGATAAATCCCAATTTCGTTCCCACAATGCAGCGTCTGGCAGAACGACAGATTGATGCCGAGGACTACGAAACTGCGGAGGATACGATCGCCGACATCCTGACCATCAATCCTCGGTCTCCGGAAGCTCATGCACTCAACGCGGTGATTCATCACCTGCACAGCCGGCACGACAAAGAGGCCGAAAGTCGCAGCCGAGCTCTTTCTGTGTCGACAGCCAATCCGCAGGTTGATCACCTGATCGGAACGCGGCTGTCACGAAAGTATCGGTTTCGAGAGGGAGCCGCCTATCAGAGAATGGCGCTCGAGGCGGATGCGCTGTATCTGCCGGCAAAGATTCAACTGGCTCAGGACCTCCTGCGTCTGGGGGAAGTCGAAGAAGGCTGGCAACTGGCGGACGCAGCGCAGAAGCAGGACAAGTACGACGTGTCTCTGTTTAACCTGATGCAGCTGCGTGGCAGCCTCAGAAAGTTTGAAACGCGCCGGACGGAACACTTTGTGATTCGGATGGAGCGATCCGAATCCGCCGTTTATGGGCAGCAGGTGGAGAGCCTGCTTGAGGAAGCGTTTGCAGCATTATCTGCAAAGTATGGTTACACTCCGGCTGACCCTGTTGTTGTGGAGATCTTCCACCGACAGGACGATTTTGCTGTGCGCACGTTCGGTCTTCCGGACGTTGCGGGATTCCTGGGGGTCTGTTTCGGCAACCTGATTACTGCCAACAGCCCGGCGTCGATGCGTGACAACCCCAACAACTGGCGGTCAGTGTTGTGGCACGAATTCTGTCATGTGATCACTCTTCAAATGACTGGGAACAAAATCCCTCGATGGCTGAGTGAAGGAATCTCGGTCTATGAGGAACGCATCCGAGATCAACGCTGGGGGCAGCATATGGACCCCGGTTCAAGGAAACGTGTGCTGGAAGGGAATATCACCCCCGTTAGCCAGCTGAGCAGCGCGTTTCTCAATGCAAAGTCAGGCGAGGATCTTAACTTTGCCTATTACGAAAGCTCGATGGTCGTTGAGTACATCGTTCACGAACACGGAGCCGAGGCAATCACATTGATTCTTGGGGATCTCAACGCCGGACTGACGATTAACGACGCACTTGATCGACGTACACAGGGATTGAAGGAACTGGACGCTCAGTTTCTCGACTGGTTTCGGGCGCGTGCCGAAGCATGGGCGAAGGATGTTGAATTTGTGATTGTCAGAGAAGAAGGCGCTCCACCGCCGGATCTGATCCAGATCGCGCAGCAGAACCCTAATCATTATGCTGCCGGGTTGGCGTGGGCGGCTGAACTTATTCGACAGGACTTCGTGAAAGAAGCGGAAGAGAAGCTGCTGCAGCTGATTGAACTTCATCCCGAGGACTCGTCGACGGGAGGAGCCCGCCGTTTGTTGGCAGAACTTTATAAGCAACTGGAACGACCGCAGAAGCAGGCCTCAGTCCTTAGGGATCACCTGCAGCGTTCATCGTCCGATCTGTCCGCCGCGATGGAGCTGCTGGAATTGCAGACGGCATTTGAACAGTGGCCCCAGGCATTGCAGACGGGAGACATTGTGCTCAGTATTGATCCACTGCAGCCCCGGCCACTGCGCCAGATCCTGCAGGCCACGCAGCAGCTGAATGCACCGGACGAGACTCAGGAAATCCTGAACAGTCTGCTGGAACTCGACCCGTCTGACGGCGCTCGAATTCACTTCCAGCTGGCTGAGATCCTTGAAGAAAAAGATCCTCAGGCCGCGCGACGTCATACGCTGCTGTCACTCGAACGAGCGCCCCGTTTCCGGGCTGCCCATGCGTTGCTGCTGAAATTAACAGCGTCGGATACAGGTGAATCGCCGAAGGACGAGCCAGCGGATTCCCAATAGCGGACGCAGGCAGGTCCAGTGCTCGTTTAACCGACAGCCGCCACAGCACGCTGTGCCGCACTTGTTAGCCAGCAGACGCACGTGCCGTGCAGTGGACAAACGACATACGCGACGCGGGGCCCTGTGGGCCTCCGCCTAAACGAGAAACCGTGTTAGTGCGTTCCGGGACTCCCAATTCGACCAACTTCCTTGAGTTGAAAAGAGACCGTCTGCCAGTATTCTGTCTGCCCCGGAAACACTCAATTCTTGACTCAACTGCTGCAGGACTGCTGACAAATGGACACGACCAACGGATCACTCAATCGAAAGCTTCGCATGGCCCTCGTCGGAGGTGGTGCGGGATCTTTTATTGGTCGTGTTCATGCCACTGCAGCCGTTCTGGACAACAGAGCGGCTCTTGTCGCCGGAGCACTGTCGTCAAACCCGGAACGAGCGAAAGCGTCGGCACCTGCCTATGACATCTGTGAGTCTCGGGCGTATACGTCTTACCAGGAAATGCTCGATGCGGAGAATGCACTTCCGGAAGATCAGCGAATCGACTTCGTCAGTGTCGCGACTCCCAATCACACGCACTTTGAGATCGCCAAAGCTGCTGTCGAAGCAGGCTTCAACGTGATCTGCGACAAGCCACTGACATTCGATTTCGCTCAGGCCGAGGCGCTCGTTTCAGCTGTGGAAGCGAGCGATGTTGTCTTTGCCGTTTCCCACAACTACACAGGCTACCCTCTGGTGCGACAGGCACGAGAGATGATCCTGAGCGGCGAGCTGGGTGAGATTCAGGCCATTCGCTCCAATTACATCCAGGGCTGGCTGCGAACCCGACTGGAAGAGGAAGACCAGAAGCAGGCGGCGTGGCGAACGGATCCGAGCAAGTCCGGAGCTGCAGGGGCATTCGGTGACATCGCAACTCATGCGTATAACCTCGGTCGTTACATGACCGGTCTGCTGCCGGCTGAGATTAGCTGCAATCTGAAGATCTTTGCCGAAGGCCGTCAGCTCGACGACTACGGGCACGCAGTTGTGCGTTACGCAAATGGTGCACTGGGGACGGTCACTTCCAGCCAGATTTCACACGGTCGTGAAAACGATCTGTTCATCGAGATCGACGGCACGAAAGGAGCCCTTCAGTGGCGGCAGGAAGAACCCAACGTGATGATCGTTCGGAAAAACGGTTCTCCGCATCAGATGTATACGCGTGATCCAAACGCTCCGTTCATGAATGAGTCAGGGGCAGGGGCCTGCCGACTGCCTTCCGGTCACCCCGAAGCGTTCTTCGAAGCGTTTGCCAATGTTTACCGTTCTGCTTACGACGCCATGATTGCTCGTGCAGCCGGTGACTCATTTGAAACCAAAGATACCGTCTACCCCAACGTGTACGACGGAGCGGAAGGCATGTACTTCATTGAACAGTGCGTGGCGAGTAGTGCTGACAACGGAGTGTGGCTGCCGCTCAACTACAGCGGAGCACGCAGCTAGAACGCATTTGCTTTAAGCTTAATCGCATTGGCTTAAGCGCATTGGCGGTTTTGAGTTTGGCGTCTGTTGGGGTGGAAACCCGACGCGTGAGCGAGGGATCTGCGCGAACACTTAACGTGTTTCCACGCTCACCAGGAAGTTGCATCCGTCGACATGAGGCGATTGGCAGCCTGCTTATCGTTTGCCCAAATGGGTCAGCGAACGGGCGAAACGCACCGTCCGGCCGCTCGTTGACACCCGAGGCCTCACGGCCTGCAGCTAACTTAATAGTGGAGCGGCGCGGCCCCGGGCAGGCGCGCTTACGAGGCACTGTTGCAGCAAAGCCCGTCGTTGCAACGTCCAGGTCCGACGCTGGCGATGACCTCCGGGTCATTTCCCCTCAGGACGTCAGGGAGATAAATTGAAACCACCGAAGAGATCTCTTTCTTCGGTCGTTTTTCCCTGGTGGACCTGAACCTGCATGCAGTTGTCAACAGTCGACACCATTGTCTTCTTTGTCTATCTCCTTGGAGTCGCTCTCTTCGGTGCATGGTTCGTTAAACGTAACAAGGATAGTCGAGCATTCATGGCGGCCGGCGGACTGTTGCCTGGGTGGGCGGTTGGTCTGTCGATTTTCGGGACGTTCCTGAGCAGCGCCACTTTTATCGGGAGCCCGGGACAAACGTATGGAGGCAACTGGAATTTCTTTGTCTTCTGCGCCGGGATGCCACTCGCTGTCTGGATCGCTTCACGCTACTTCATCCCATTCTATCGGCGCTCCGGACAGATCTCAGCGTACGTCCACCTCGAAGAACGGTTCGCCCCCTGGGCTCGCAACTACGCACTGCTCGTCTTCCTTGTCAGCGAGATTGCCAGAATTGCATCCGTGACATTTGGCGTGTCACTGGCGATGAGTGTCCTCACGGGATGGGACGTCACGACGCTCATTATCGTGGGAGGTGTCGTCGTCACCGTCTATACGACCATGGGAGGCATTGAAGCCGTCATCTGGACGGACGTGGCGCAGTGTATCATCCTGACGGCAGGCGCTGTTTTGGTCGTTGTGATTCTCCTGAGTGGCACGGACACAGTGACTGGTGGGCAACTTGTGGATCACGCCATTGAAAATGGCAAGTTCAGCCTCGGAAGCTGGGACCCTGCACAGATCGATCAGTCCACTGTCTGGACCGTGTTCTTCGTCGGGCTGTTCACCTGTCTGAATCGCTTTGGTATCAATCAAAGTTATGTGCAGCGGTACCATACGGCTCGCAGCGAACAAGAAGCTCAGCGATCGCTGTGGATTGGTGGGTTGATTTACATTCCTGTGGGAGCAGTCTTTTTTCTCATCGGGACATTGCTCTGGAGTCACCATGAGCTGCAACCTCCTCTCAAACAGGAGTTCGCGTACCAGATTGCCGAACAGCAGTTGAGCAGCCAGGGTGAACTGGCTGACCTGTCGGACGAGGAACGACCTGTGGTGATTCGTGGCGCAGCGGCGAAACTCACTTCAAGGGACCTTGCGGACAAGGCGTTCCCAGCTTTTATTTCGCAGGGACTGCCTGTTGGACTCGCCGGTCTGCTGGTGGCCGCGTTATTTGCTGCCGGCATGAGCACGATTGATACGGGGCTCAACAGCTGTGCAACGGTTTACCTCGAAGATATCCATAAACGCTGGTTTGCCCGTGATGTGACTGAGAAGCAGGCCATGCGAATTCTGCACGTCGTCACCATCGTTGTCGGTGCTGTGTCCATTGGAGCAGCACTGTTGTTTGTCGGGGTCAACAACCTGCTGCAGACAATCTGGGTGATCGAAGGCGTGTCATTTGCAGCGACGTTAGGCCTGTTTCTGCTTGGCTTTTTCGTTCGACGCGCGTCTTCAAAAGCTGCGGCCATCGGAACCACTGCGGGGATGATGACGCTTTGCTGGCTGGTCCTGTCGATTGAGTCCAACTACGCACTGCTTCCGGAATGGCTGCAGTTTCCTAAGGCCACACGAAGCCCGTTCCATAAGAACATGAATCTGTTTATCGGGACGGCCGTGATGTTCGGGGTCGGCTGGCTCGCCAGTGTCGTGTTCCCACGGGAACTGAAAGAGCACTCGTAACCTGCAGGAACTCTCGCTGCCGTCAGGGCAGGTGCTTCGCACGACATTTGGTCCCTGAAGAGAGGGGGCCGGAGACACAATGATGACCGCACGAAACGGAGGAGCGACAGCCGCACAGAATGCCTGAAGCACGACCCGGCGTCGTGGACGACTGGGAGCTTATTTTTTGTCGCCGGAACCTGAAAGGGATTCTCATTCATCGGTGAATTGCATGTCCCCGTGTGTAGTCGGGAACAATACATCTCAGGTCGTTATGATCTTCCGGTCGTTCACATTCCATCCTGCCGGTCTTTCCCGATGATACATAGCAAGACGATAACTCTGTTCATATTCTTAACATTGACGGTGCCAGCAATCGGGGCTGACAGTCCCAACGTTGTCGTCATTCTTGCCGATGATCTCGGCTGGGGAGCCGTCAGCTATCATCAGAAGTGGGCTGACACGCCCAATATCGATCGGCTTGCCTCAGAGGGGATTCAGCTGGATCACTTCTATGTGGCACCCATGTGTTCTCCCACCCGTGCCGGTCTGTTGACCGGACGCTATCCGATTCGATTCGGGCTTGCCCGCGCTGTGATTCCGCCGCAGCGGAACTTCGGACTGCCTGTCGAGGAACGGACTCTTGCCGATGGTCTGGCGGCCGCTGGCTACCGCCATCGTGGGATCTTCGGCAAGTGGCACCTTGGACATCATCACGTCAAATGGCACCCGTTGTCGCGTGGGTTCACTCACTTTGAAGGACACTACAATGGAGCGATCGACTATTTTTCACTGGAACGCGAAGGCGAACGTGACTGGCATGAGAATTATGAGCCGTCAGACAAGTCGGGGTACTCGACGGAGCTGATTGCCGATGCTGCGTCCGAGTTCATCCGCAACTCTGCCA
This sequence comes from uncultured Planctomycetaceae bacterium, assembly GCA_913031625.1. Taxonomy (GTDB): domain Bacteria; phylum Planctomycetota; class Planctomycetia; order Planctomycetales; family Planctomycetaceae; genus Fuerstiella. The sequence goes on from CAJWGB010000099.1 coordinate 19,112, forward strand.
CGGATGAAGCTCCGTATTTCTGTTACGTGCCATTCAATTCGCCGCACTCCCCCTTTCAGGCGAAGCCGAAAGACCTCGCTCGTTATCAAAAGGGAAAGAAGCCCACGCAGGAAGAAATACTGCTGGCCATGATTCACAGTATGGATCGCGGAGTTGGTCAGATCCTGAAGGCCATCGATGACACGGGGGAAGCCGACAATACGCAGGTTTGGTTTCTGAGTGACAACGGGGGCGTCGGAAAATTCAAACGTAATAATGTTCCTTTGAATGGCAGCAAGCTGACCACGTTTGAGGGGGGTGTCCGTGTGGTCGCCTGCGTCCGCTGGCCTCGCCGCTGGAAAGGCAGAAGAGTGGTTTCCAATACGATGGGGTATATCGATGTGCTGCCGACCGTTCTCAAATCAGCCGGGTTGAATCCGAACGAGGGAGTCGTCCCCGGTAGACCGCTGGACGGCGTCAGCGCGGATGCTTTGCTCGCTGGTGAGACCGATGACTTCCCTGAACGCGAGTGGTATTCCTATCACGGCCAGTCAGGCGCGGAAAAGGAAACGATTGCCATCAGGACTTCCCAGTGGAAGCTGGTCGTTATGGGACCAGATGTCCGACAGGGACCAATTACCGCTGCCCATCAGGTGCATCTGTATCGAATGCCGGACGACGCACTGGAGCAAACCAATCTTGCAGAGGACTACCCCAAAGTGGTTGCCAACCT
>CAJWGB010000100.1 GCA_913031625.1 uncultured Planctomycetaceae bacterium
CTCCTGAGAAGGGGTTTGCAGCGATGGTGACTCAGCTTGATGCTGATGTTGGCAGAATTCTGGATCTGCTCAAAGAGCTCAACATCGACGACAACACAATCGTATTCTTTACCTCGGACAACGGTCCTCATCAGGAAGGGAATCACAAGCTGGAGTTCTTTGATTCGAATGGGGCTCTTCGAGGATACAAGCGTGACCTCTACGAGGGCGGTATTCGTGTTCCGATGGTTGTTCGCTGGCCAGGAAAGATCAAAGCCGGGGCGACGTCTGACCATCCGTCTGCGTTTCATGATTTTCTTGCAACAGCCTGCGAACTTGCGGGAGTTAAAATTCCGGACTCCACGGATGGTATTTCCTATGTTCCTGCCATGACTGGCAGAAAACAGGAGTCGCATCGGTACCTCTATTGGCAGTTTGGGCAAAAGGCTGCGGTGCGTTCTGACAGGTGGAAGGCCGTCCTGTTCGGTCATGGCAAAGGCCAGCGTATCGAACTGTACGATCTGGAGACTGACATTGCGGAGCAGAAGGATCTCGCGAAGAAACATCCGGAGATTGCAGCAAGACTTCAGCAGCACGCCTCATCCTTTGCATGGCAGCAGCTATTTGATGGGCGGTCACTGGCTGGTTGGCGCGGCTACAGGCAGAAATCGGCACCGCAGAGTGGCTGGGACGTTCGCAATGGGGTTCTGTACTGCGACGGGACAGCGCGGGTTGACCTGCTCACGGAAGATAAATTTGAGAACTATGAACTCGTTGTGGAGTGGAGGACTGAGGCGGATGGCAACAGCGGAATCCTGCTCCACGCTGACGAGTCGACTCAGAAGCTGGCATGGAACGCGCCGGAGGTGCAGATCTACGCGGTTGGCAAACGTGACCCTGGAATTGCTCATCAGGCTGGCGCCCTGTATGCGCTTTATCCGGCCATTGAGGAGTCGATTCAGCCGCCGATGACGTGGAATACGACTCGTGTTATTGCGCAGGGGACGCGTTTGGCCGTCTGGCATAACGGAGTCCGGATTTGTGATGCTCGAATTGGCAGCGACGAATGGAATAAGAAGGTGGCCGCAGGGAAATTCAGCAAACGGCCGACCTTCGGAACGCGCACGTCCGGACACATTGGGTTACAGGATCATGGCAAACAGACGTGGTTTCGCAGCGTTCGACTTCGTAGAATCCCCGCTCATCAATAGCCATGCATCGTGTCTGTTTCATTGTTAAGTTCTGAATTGTCAGCAATGCCGGATTCCCCACAAAATCTATTCACTGACGGTCAGTCGAGTCGTACTCGACGTGACATGATTCGTGTGGGAATGCTCGGCGGCCTTTCGCTGGCAGCATCATTACGCCTCCGTGCTGAAGATACAGAAAGAAAGGAGCTGAAGTCCGGCATCTTTATCTTCATGGAGGGCGGGCCATCTCATCTGGACACTTTTGACCTGAAGCCAGAGGCCCCCTCAGGGGTTCGTGGAGAATTCAAGCCTGTTTCCACCAGTTCTACCGGGGTACAGATCTGTGAACACCTGCCGTTGATGGCTCAGCGAGCTCAGCATTATGCCGTGGTCCGGGGAATTGCTCATAACCTTGCCGACCATGGAGTTGGCAAGAAATATCTGCTGACAGGCAATCGGCCGTCGCAAACGCTCAATTACCCGGAGTACGGCTGCGTGGTCAGCCATGAACACCCTTCGGAACATGACCTGCCAACCTCAGTCTCAATTGATGAGTCGTTTGTGGGCCCCGGTTATCTTGGTTCACAATACAGTCCTCTGACTGCTGATAAGCCTCGGTTTGGGTTTCCCTACAGTGTACGCGGCGTCTCACTGGAAGATGGATTGACCATTGAGAAGTATCGTTCGCAGCGGCAGTTGCTGACTGATCTTGATACCGCCTTTGATGGTTTTGAAAATCTGGATGACCAGGTGCAGGGACTGGACCGGTTTTCCCGGCAGGCCTTCGACATCATCAGTTCCCCCCGAACGCGTTCGGCATTTGATCTGAGTGAGGAAGATTCCAAAGAGAGTGCCCGGTTTGGCAAGCACGAATTTGGTCAGTCGCTCCTGCTGGCCGCACGACTGATTGAGGCAGGGGTCCACTTTGTGACAGTTCGTCTGCGGCCGGCGGAATTCGACTTTGATACGCACTCGCAGAATTTCTCAAAACTCAAAGCTCTGCTGGCACCGTTTGATCGCGGTTTTGCAGCCTTGCTGGATCGGTTGCAGGAAAGAAATCTGTTTGACTCCACCGCCATTCTGGCAACGGGCGAGTTTGGTCGGACTCCAAAGATCAACGGGCAGGGTGGCCGCGATCATTGGGCGCGTGCCATGTGTGCATTGCTGGCGGGTGGGAATGTCCGAGGAGGACAGGTCATCGGAACTTCCGATGCGACAGCGTCAGAGCCTGCCGGTGAAGCACTGACTCCGGATGACCTTGCTGCGTCCTTCTATCACAACATTGGAATCCCGGCCACGACCGAATTTCAGACCAATGTCGGCCGCCCCATTATGCTGGTTCGCGACGGAAAGCCCATCAAGGCCGCATTCGGGGGCTGAACGTTTCGCCGAACGGCGATGCAGATTGAATGCCCAGAGTGAATGCCCAAAGTGGATGTCAGTATCCGGTTCCCGCTGCAGTTGTTATTCCTGCGTGCATGGTTGTTTACGCTCTGACTCCGTGGGATTGTTGATCGCCAAGAACGTGTGAAGGTTTACAGATTGCTTCTGGTGTTGACAGGCAGTGGGATCTGCCTGTCAATCCACCTGTGACGCCACGACAGTTATGAAGAAGAAGACGTCCACACGCAGACAGCAGCGAAGGTCCTGCTAACAGCGATGCACTTTCGATTGCGCCCTGGGCGTAGCTCATTGATTCCTGACATTTGCAACAGGGACGGAATTTTGCTCTGCTGGTGCAGCAAAGTTTTCAACTGACCTGCCTCCCCAATCTTCCCTCAAGCGAGTACCTGAGATGTTCCTCCGCCCCCCGTGCATAGCACTACTGGTTATGAGCCTTACTGTCTGGTGTCATGCACAGGATGAGACCGCCAGCAAGACGAAGCAAAAGCAGCAACTCAAGGTGGCGTGGCAGATCGACGAAGGATTGAAGGCTCCGGAGAGTGCGTACCTGGATCCTGTCACCGGGGTGATCTTTCTTTCTCAGATAGGTGAGGGAGGCGGCAAGGGGAAGGATGGTGACGGCTGGATTTCGAAGATCTCTGTCGACGGGAAGATGATCGAGAATAAATGGGTAACGGGGCTGAATGCACCGAAGGGTGTTCGAAGTTACAAAGGTACGCTGTACGTCAGCGACATCGATCGCATTGTGGTGATCGATATCGCAAAGAGCCAGATTACCAAAGTTGTGGAGATTCCTGATGCTCAGTTTCTGAATGATCTTGCAACGGGGGCGGACGGCACCGTGTATGTCTCAGATATGGCGGCGAGCAGGGTGTATCAGATGAAGGATGGACAGGTTTCGGTCTTCGCCGAAGGGCCGGAGCTGGAACATCCCAACGGGCTTCTGGTTGATGGTGACAGCCTGGTAACAGGGGGCTGGGGGACCGGGTTCAATCCCGAAGATTTCAGCACGAAGACACTGGGGCGACTCAAAAAGGTAAATCTCAGGACAAAGGAGATTACTGTTGTCACCCCGGAACCAGTGGCGCATCTGGATGGAATCGAAGTAGACGGCAGGGGGGGCTACATCGTGACAGACTGGCGGAACGGAAAGCTGTTTCGAATTTCAAAGAAGGGGCGAGCAAAACTGTTGATGAGTTTTCCCAGGGGAGCCGCCGACCATGCGTACCTCATCGACAAAGGCCTGATCATTCTGCCCGAAATGCTCGAAGGCACGCTCACTGCATTTGAATACACTCCCGGTCAGAATAAGAAATCATCTGACAAATGAATGTCCTGAGTGGCGGCAGGGGCCGGAATGGAGTGTTCTGTGGATTCGCACACTGAGTCATCGTTGATCGATCCGGCGGAGGCAGTTGTCCGTGTGGCTTCCCTTGCCTCATTGCAGCACTGTTCCGTCGCCAATGGGACGTCCGATCGCATGGTGGCGTTGCATGTTCCGGCTTTGGAACACTCTGAAGCTGCGTGCAGCTTTCTGGTGGCGTCAATCACAAAGCCGATCGTGGCGATGGCCGCTCTTCGCCTTGCAGCGGAGGGGGAGTTTCATCTGGTCAGCCGAATCGGTGCGTTGCTGCCGGAATTCAGGAAGGGAGCGTACCGGCGCATCACTGTTCGTCATCTGCTGACTCATACGTCCGGGTTTCCCGATATGGTGCCCGGAAATACTGAGTTGCGACGTGCAAATGCTCCACTCGACGACTTTCTGGCTCAGGCTGCGAGCACTGAACTCGACTTTTCGACAGGAACGGACTGCCGTTATTCCAGCATTGGTTTTCTGCTGCTGGGGACGATTGTGGAATGCGTTACTGAAATGCCGCTTCGTGACTTTCTTCATCGCGAGTTCTTTGCGCCACTGGAGATGTCTCAAACATGGCTGGGGCTGCCCGATGACGATGCGGACAGCCTGATGTCGAATGTGTACCCCTCGGTTCTCCCTGACTGGATGGGAATGAGTGATCATGACTCATCGGCCTGGAACTGGAACAGCAGATACTGGCGTACGTTGGGGGCCCCGTGGGGCGGACTGATGTCCTCGGCCGAAGATCTGGGGAATTATGCTCAGATGTTGTTGTCCGAAGGGACATGGGGAGGGAGGCAGATTATGCCCGCGGCTGTCGTTCGAACTGCCACTTGTGTTCAGACAGATGAGCTGTTTCGTGCTCGTGACTTTGTTGGGCCTCGGCGGCCATGGGGTTACGGATGGCGAATGCAGTGGCCTGACCATTCGGCCTCGTTCGGAGACTTTCTTTCTCCGGACACTTATGGGCACTGGGGAGCCACTGGCACAACGATGTGGGTCTCGCCTCGGGAGCAGCGTTTTGGCGTGATTCTCACGACGACTCCCTATGAGGTGAGTCAGGGGCCAATCCAGCAGATCTCCAATGTGATTGCCTCCTCCCCGTTCGACGTTACCGGAGATTAGAACATCGGTTTGGGGGCTGCCTCCGGTCAGATTCTGGCAACGGACCGGGTGACAGACTTCGGAGATACCGATACGCTCCCGAGATGTCTCAATCTGAATGGCGACCCGAAATCGATGGGCTGCGAGCCATCGCTGTTCTCCTGGTGGTGCTCTACCACTGTGATGCATTGATTCCAGGTGGATACACCGGAGTCGACGTTTTCTTTGTCATTTCCGGGTTCCTTGTGACGCGGATTATTGTGCGTCAGATTGATGCGGGAGCGTTCTCGCTCATTGAATTCTGGGAACGCCGGATCCGTCGCATCGTACCGGCGATCACTGTTGTTGTGGCCAGCGTCCTGTTCGCTGGCTGGGTGACAATGCTTCCTGATGAGCTGATTCAGCTTGGCGAGGCAGGTGTCGCTCAGCCATTGATGGTCGCCAATTTCTATTCATGGATGGATGCCGGCTACTTCGGCGCCCCTCGCGAGACTCAGCCTTTGCTGCACACCTGGTCGCTGGCGGTTGAAGAGCAGTTCTACGTTATTTGTCCTGTGATCATCCTGATCATCGCCCGGGTTCGCAGAGGCTGGCTTGGCCCGATTCTTTGCTGCGCGTGGATCGTTTCATTCATTGGTTGTGAGTACGGCAGCAGGAATCACCCGGTAGCCACATACCTGCTGCTCCCGACACGGGCATGGGAGTTTCTGACTGGCAGTCTTCTTGCACTGGCCCCGGTGAATCTGAGCTTGCGATCGACTCTGCGAAAGTCCGTTGCCATGGCTGGGCTGTTGTGCCTGGCTGGAAGTGCGAGCCTTCTGACAGAAGCCAGCAGTTTTCCCGGATGGCGGGCCCTCTTTCCTGTGCTCGGCACTGCTGGAATGATATGGGGGACAGATGGGCACAATCATTTTGTTCAGAGAATGCTGGCACTGGCCCCGCTGCGTCTCGTGGGATTGATCTCCTACTCCCTGTACCTGTGGCACTGGCCCATTCTTGCCTTTACTCAGCTTCGGTACGGTGATCTTAGTCCGATGCAGTCGTCGCTGGCTGTTCTGGTCAGCGTGGGTCTGGCGGCTCTGTCGTACTGGTTTGTTGAGCGTCCATTTCGTCAGCAATCGTTGCTGAGATCCCGACGCTCGATCTTTCTGGGGGGCTTCTTCAGTCTTGCAGGCCTGTTGGTGGCAGCGACGTTTTTCATTCATTCCAAAGGCGGTCTGAGCCGCTTTCCGGCCGCGACCAGTTTTTGCCCTCCGGAGGTTTCGGGGCCTGATCAAATTGAAATCGGTCAGGCCGTCAGGCTGGATGACTTGCCGAGCCTGGGCGTTGAATCTGAGTCGTTGTCGCGATTGGATTTCCTCGTTTGGTCGGACAGTCATGGTCCGCCCTTAATGGAGCAAATCGACATTGCGGCGAAGGCACACGGCAGTTCCGGTAAAGCGATGATTTTTAATGGGCTCCCACCAGTTCCATCCGTGACTCGGCCCCTTTTTCGAAGTCATCAGGAAACACTCGAACGCCAAGAAGAGGTTGTTGAACTGCTCGTCAATGAACGGCCCCGGAGCCTGATTCTGATTTGTCGATGGGGGCTGTATCTCGGCGAGGATGCTCGGGATCCAGGTTCGCGAATCCTTGCCTCGATGAGTCGAAATGTGGGTTCTGTGAACACGTCTCAGGAGATTGTCGAACACAATTCGTTGGTGATTGAGGAGGGACTGGAGCAATTGACTGAGGTGTGCAGAGACGCTGATATTCATCTCTGGGTCATGATGCAGGTGCCGGAAACTGCAGAATCATCGCCCCACAGGAATCTGCTTCGTTATCAGCTCGGGCTGACGTCTGTTCTTCGGGATCAACGACGATCAAGGGCGTGGCACTTGCGGCAGCAGGAGAGAGCACAGCTGCTCTGGAAAAAGTATGCAGGACTGCCTCACGTGGACTGTGTTGATCCGGCACCCGATTTTTGGAATGCACAGGGTGAGTCAGTCAATTACGGCAATGGGCAGGCTTGCTATTTCGACAGCAATCATCTGACAACTTTTGGCGCGGAGACGCTTCAGCCACTGTTTGATCGACTGATATCGCAGATTTCAAAGGGGTCTGCTGAGTAGAGGAGAGGCTGTCCGAATGCCACTCTGAGATGCTCTTCAAGCCCTGATTCCAGGAGCCAAAAACACGACGGCCGTTCGTTCCTCGCACCATCCTTTGTGGTCATTGGAACGAACGGCCCTTTGGTCCGAAGAACCGTAAACCGTGTCCGTCACTTCCATGTGACGATGCATCCGCGAAGCCCGGTGAGAAGCTGCGGCAGATGTCAGCTTTCAGAGTTTTCAGGCGTTGCCGGCGACCCGTCCATGGGTGCTCTTACCATGCGCTCAAGCGCTTCCGTGGTGAGCCGGTCAAACTGCGATGAATGCTCTGCTAAAAACTGCTCCCATTGTTGTAGATCCCAGATCTCTGCGTGGTCATAGACTCCAACAATGACCACGTTGCCTGACAGTGATGCGTGTCGTGCCAGTCGATCGGGGATCCGAATTCGATGCTGTTTGTCCGGGACCACCCGTTCCGCGCGGGCATAGAACAAACGTAAGAAGTTGCGAACTGTGGCCTCGCCGCGAGACGCCCTGGCCAACTGAGCGGCATAGCGTTCGAACTGTTCCGGTGCATACACCGAGAGACAGCCTTCGTTTCCAGGGGCGAGAAACAGCTCATCAGATCCGTCGTGTTCAAACGCTTCCTTCAACGGTTTGGGGATGGCGAGGCGACCCTTGCTGTCAATTGAGCGTTCCCAGGTGCCTGTCAGTGCCATAAGGCATCAGTCTTGCTGAAGCCGTCCTCCATAACCTGCGAATTAATAAGGACTTGAGAATATTCAGAGTCGTAAATCCCATTTAGACCCACGTTCACCCACAAGTCACCACTGACCGTAATTTAATGGGCTGGCCGGCTGCGTCAAGGTGTGTCAGAGCAGTTCTGTCGGGTATCTCACAACTGAATGCGCGCAGGTCCTTATGGCACAACGGATTCGGTGAATTCCGCCTTTTCTGAATTATGTTTTCGCTGGGGAAAGGGGCGATGAATGAACTGCGCGCGTATGGCCTTAGCCCCTGGGTAACGTCGGGCTCCGCTGCCAAAACTTCGCCGTCGTTTCCCGAGCCTTCGACTACGCTGAGATCCGCTCGAAAGGTACGACGGACTCCGAGTTCGTCACGGCACAACATTTCTCCCCGGCCGGTGAGTGGTCCACGAGATGTTGAACCCCAGCGTCGTCCCTCGCGATCAATCAGGTCAGCGCACAAAAGGAGGCACTGCCGATTCGACGGTGGCAGGTAGTTTGCTGACCCTGCTGCGCGGGATCGTGACGGTCGTTGAGCCCACTGCAGCGAGGCTGCTGCGTGGGTAAACAGATCCGCTGGGGGTGTGCACAGAGCGATAAACTCCGGAATGTATTGCAGATGGATTCAATACTTAGACCACTGGCAGTGACATCTGTGGAGCAGGGTTCTGCAGTCAGAGGTATCGCAGGAGTGGGTTCTGTGACCTGCGCTTCAGTTGGCCGTACCAATGACAGAGTGGCAGCAAAGTTACCAGCATCAGAATCCATGCCGGATAGGTGATCCACAACGGGAAGCCAAAGATGTCAGGATAGCGTTCAAAGTCTGCACCGTAGCGAGAGGCGACGGCCAGCGAAGATATCGGCTCCCCTTTGGTGATCCAGTAGAGCAGCCGAGACGAGAGACTGATCAGGTATAGATGGACCAGATAGAAAAACAGCGGAACTCGTCCGAAGACGAGCAGTGGTTGCATCCAGCCCGGGGCGTCGTTGTCACTTGCGTCTGTGGCTCTGTCAAACGCCGCAAGGACTATTAGCACTGGACCGAGCGTCATCAACAGATACAGGAGAGATGGCGGATACTTGGTACACTTGAGAAACGACATGAGTGATTCCGGAAAGTCGATATCAAGCTGTCGAGTGGAAGGATCGCCATAGGCATTCAGCCATCTCATGGCAAAGAAAAGTAGTGTGCAGCCAAGTCCTGTTGACAGACATATCTGCCGCCTCCTGGGCGGAGCCAACAACATTATTCTGCCAAAGCCATAGCCGCAGCAGATCACACCCGTCCAGGAAAGAATCGGATAGCCCACAGCCAATCGTAATTCTTCGACGTAACCGCCGGTGTGCAGAAAAATCCAGAACAGGTTGGAATCCGGAGTGCCGCGAGCAGGTGCGATCGTGTCCAGACAGTTGTGGAACGCAACGATTGAGATTCCGATCCCGCAGATGGCGGGATACGGCAGAACGATCAGACACCCGAGAGCGATCATCGATGCGCCGATTGCAGCGATGACGATAAACATGAAGGCAAATTTTGAAAACGTCTGTAGCCAGCCAAAGTGCACAACTGTGAATTCAAGGAATATCAGCCACAGCCCGCGTGTGAAGAGAAACTGCATCACCCTGGCCCGGCTGTTTGTCTTTTGCTCGTACAGGTATGCACCGACGCCGGCAAGGAAGATAAAAGTCGGAGCACAAAAGTGAGTGATCCAGCGTGTGGCAAACAGCAGTGGACTGGTTTTCTCAAGATCTTCCGGATTGATCCGGAGGTCAAAATAGAACTCCCGCGTATGATCGAGGCACATGAAGATCATGACCAGACCGCGTAATGCGTCTATACAGTCCAGCCGGGGTGGCTTTTTCTGCGAAAGTTCTAACGCTGGCGAGCTCATAAACCGTGCGTTATCTGAGTGAATTGAAGAGAATCCAGTGTACCGGACGAAAGACTGCTTTATCAGGCCTGAGCGGCCGTCTGAAGCGTTTGCGAATCAGACTGGTGATAAGAATTCTGAAATATCGCGGCCGAGTCAAACGTCCAGACGACAACCTGCCAACTGCTTTCCTGCTGCCTTTTGCCTCCCCTGAGGCTCCCTCCCTGTAACCTACCTAACACCACTCGTGAATTCAGACTTTGCCCATCCCGGCAGCCGCGTTCGTGCGACTGTTGTTTCTGTTGTTCTCATTGCGGCGATTGCTGCAATTCTCGTGGGAGCGATTGACAGTACGTCTCCGGCGGCCGCCCTCAATTCGATCACAGTGGAACCCTCTGTTTTCAGGCGTGAGTTGGTTCGCAATGGAGTTGTCGAGCCACAGGATTCTGTCGTGGTTCGTTCCGAGTGCTTCTGGAAGACTCATCTGCTCAGCATTCTTCCCGAGGGCACCATCGTCAGAAAGGGCGATGTGGTCGCCGTTCTCGACTCGTCGGAGATTGAAGAATATGCCCGGACGCGCGAGTTGCTGTTGATCAAATATCAGAATCGACTGGACGCAGCGATCAAGGAGCAGGAGATCGTTGCTGCGCAAAACGAACGACGCCTGGACCAGGCTGAGTTTGCTCAGGAATCAGCCGCCGCTGTTTTGAAAGAATATGTGGCTGCGACTCATCCTCGGGAAGTCTCGGACCTCAGGAGTGAAGTCCGTCTGATGGATGATCAGGTTGAATCTGCGAAAGTGGACCTTGATCGGACTGCTGCTCTCTGTATGCGTGGACTGGATGATGAATCCTCACTCAGGCGACAACAGGCTGTTTTTGACCGTCTGTGTCAGAAGCGGGACGGGCTGATCGCGGATCTCTCTTATCTTCAGGAGTTCAGTCATCCTCGGCAGTTACTTCTGCGTCGCGGCAATGCAGAGAACCTTACGCACAATCTGGAACGGACGCGTTTGAAGAACAGCCTTGCTGAGATCCGGAACAACAGGAACATTCTTGCTTACCGTCGAGTGCTTCAGATCTATGAGCGGTATTACAAGCGTGCACTTGAAAGCATCGAGGCCTGCACGATGAGGGCTCCGTGCGACGGACAGGTCATCTACGGGCAGTCATGGTCCAGTCGAAGTCGAGGTGTGACCGTCGAAGAGGGGGCCAGCGTTCGATTTCAACAGGAGATCTTTCAGATTCCGAATGAACGCAAGCGGCGGGTCCGAGTTCCGCTGAACGAGACTCAGGCGTGGAACCTGCCGCTGCATGCTCGGGTCTCTGTCCAGATTGAAGGACTGGAAGATCCGGTGACTGGCAGCGTCAGAGAGATTGCCCGCTATGCAAAGGTCCGCAGCTCATGGACACCGGACGAAAAAGATTACTGGATTGAAATTGAGCTTCATCCGAACAGAAATCAGCTTAAACAGATTGCCCCGCGGGCTGATGCTGAGGTGACCTTTGTCATTTCGCAGCGACAAGACGTTCTGCAGGTGCCCGTAAACGCCGTGGCCGGTCAGTGCGATTGTCATTTCGTTCTGGTCGACGGTCCTGAGGGGGTTGTGCCGCGGCGAGTCATGCCGGGTGAGAACAATGGAGAGTCCGTCTGCATTAGTGCCGGGCTGAAGCCCGGTGAACGGGTTGTCGCGGAGTTGCAGGAACAGCAACACACGCACCTCATGCAACTGGCAGAAAAACTGCTGCAGCAGAATTGAGATTAGGCGTTTTTGGCTTTGGCCAGCAAAGTTCCAACCCCCCGAGAAAGCAGATCATCTACTTCCGGACGACACCATGCCACGCTTACGGCATAGCCTCCCTGAGGATATGCCTCTTTCGTTGGCAGGTACCATGGGCCCCCATCGCCATATGCAGCACACGCGACAAATCGATCTGGTGCGTCGGATTGAGCGCGGAACTGGTACTCAATAAAGCTCTCTGACGGCAGATGCAGGATTGATGCGTCGTTCACGTGAAGGCCGCTGAGTGTAATCGGAATCTCCGCGGCGATTCTGCGTATGAAGGCAACGGTGTACGATGGTCGATTGCGAGACACGACTCGTTGTTTGCTGTCCGAAATCTGTTTCATCAGCAGGTCTTCGTTGAAGCGGTCGGTGTCGACTGTCGGAAGAATGTCCTCTGTGACCCACGAGATGTTTTTGATTTCTGTACGGTCCAGTTGGGACTCGGACTCACTGATGGCATCGAACATCCTCGAAGTCAGCTCAACGCGTGCTTCTTTCGAACCGTTGTTGTATTTTCCGGCCCCTATATTGCCGCCACAACCATTGAAGTAGAGGTGGGTACAGCCAGGCTCTTCTTCCTGACGTTGCTTTCGTGCCAGACCACAGAAGTCTGCGCTGACTCGACCGTCGCCGTAGTAGCTCATTGGGTGGCACGCATAGTAATGAGCTGCCACCAGCTTCTTTTCATTGCTGTAGAATGAGACTGTTTTCAGCATCGGGTCGATCAGGCCCTCCGGGAGTCGATGGTGATGAGGGTTGCGGGAACTGCTTCCTCGTTGGGAGATCACCTTCCCATTCGTACCGATGATTCTACGATTCCCAGCGACGCGATCGACGCGTGCTTCACCTGTGGCAACGTGTGTCAGTGGAAGTGTCGACTTGAGAGCAGTCCTGACAGCTTCGGCACCCCGAGTCAAACACTGCTGGAAGTATCCCGGTTCAACAATGTGCGGGAGGCCTTCCTGTGCCTGAACGATTTTTTCAGCGTCGAGACAGGCGAACGGAGCGTTGTGCTGGTGAACGCATTGAACGGCAACCCGGTCGATCGTAGTCCCGGCGGCGTTTGCAAGCGCTGTCCGCCATGCAATGTGGGCTGAATTCAACAGACCCGTCCAGTCGACCGCGCAGACGACAATGGGCTTTTCCAGTCCGGTGATAACATAGCCAATGGCCTCGAGTTGGTCGTCGAATCCTTCGACTGGTTTAATCCAGCCTCCACAGAGTGAGTGACCCATCGGGGGGGTGATGTCGAAGCGAAAGGGAGCAATTCCCAGATTGCCGGCACTGGAGTGATTGGCTGCCAGTGGTGCTCCCGCCGCAATTGCGGCTGCAGAAGTACCGAGAAAAAGTCGTCGGTTGAGGCTGAATGCCTGTGGATCTCGCAGGTTCATGTTCGGTCTCCAGGTGAGGGAATCCTGTGGAAAGTATGATGAGACGCGTTTCTCCTCGCCAGTCAGTCGTCTATTACGAAATTCGCTGAATCCAGGCCAGGAATCGCTGCGTTGGGGCGAATAGATCAGGCAGCTGCAGCAATGAACTGCGCCGTCGACGGAGTCTCTGCTCCGGTGTTGAGCCCTCACAGGAAATTTGAATGATCGATCAGGACGACGATTGGGAGAGTCCGCATGACCGCCGAACACGCTCGCCGCGGCGGTTTCAGCAGGCGCGGTATGCTCATGATTCGCCCAAGACGTCGGTCATGTCAATCGTCAGTATGGTAGCCGGCATTCTGTCGATGCCTGCGATCTGCCTGTGCTTTACCTCAATTCCAATGGGCCTTTTGGCAATCGCGTGCGGCCACGGAGCAAGGTCCGTCATCCGTCACAGCCGGGGAGAATATGGTGGTACGGAAATGGCCACCGCCGGACTGATGACCGGGTACTTTTCATTGCTCATCACTGCTGGCATGTTGGCGATGATGCCTCTTTCCATGGCAGGCAGTGAGTCGGTTGTCATCCACACGCAGCCGCCGCACGACGTTGAAAAGGTCGAACAGAAGGTCGATGCTCAAGTCGAAATGGGGCAGCAGAAATTGAACGCGGCCCGGCAGGTGCTGTTAGATTCGGTCGAAGGCGTGGAAGGAGTATCAACAACCGAAACTGACGCGCTCGACCTTGCCCGCCATGTCCAGGAATCACTGACCGAGTTACAGGTGCAGATGGATACGAGGCAGGCTGTCGCGGATGGTGGACCGACGAAGTACCACCGCGTTTATGCTCGGGTGACTAAGGGATGTGTCATTTTGCTCGTCGACGTGCAGAACCTGAGACGTGTGGATCTGCCAGACAGTTCTGGAGCAGGGCCGGCAGATTCCATTGAAGGTGATGCATGCTGGGTGATTGCGTCGCAATCGGTCAACGACATCGTGCCGAACGGAACTAAGTTGTCAGTTGCGATCTACGAATCAAACGAATTGACGTCTGTTCTTTCCGGGACAATCTCTGACGACGTCGATTTGATGGCTGGATTGGCCTCCCAGCACCGGGATCTTGCACTGCTTGCTAAAGAATTTGCTCAGGCAAAATGAGTGGCTCATGCCATCGGCCGCGCCCGGTCGGGCAGCTTGCGCTGCTCCGTCAGGAGGCTGTAATCAACCAGGCGGCCCATGCCGTTTCGTCAGGATTCTACACGTCGGCCCCACTCTTAGCGGAAGTACGCGGGGGCTCCAGCCCGAAACACACTGCGAGTTCGAATCAAACAGGACTGCTTCCGCTCGTGAACGCGCTAGGCCGGGCAGCTCGCGCTGCTCCGCTATTAAGTTACAGATGATCAGCTGGCCACTACCGTCCTGAGGACATCTCCCGCGGCACACTCAGGGATTCCGGAGACAGGACTCAAACAGCATGCGGGCATTACGCGACCTCGAGGAGATAGCAGGAGAGGGGAGACGTAAGTCTCTCAAGGCAAATCCGGGATTCATTGATGTTGACAAACATGTGACCGGTCGTGACTGAAGCAATGGCTGATTCGGCAGCCTGGAGTTTTTGGCTGATTCCGATAACCTCTTCTGTGACACTCAAAAGGACATCGACTCACCGGGACCCCGCCCATGCGGATGTTTGCCATCGTATTGATTCTGTGCTGTACTGCGCAGGCGAAAGATCTGTCGCCTGAGCTGCGGGAGAAGCTGCTTGATTCCGTGACAGAACGTCGGGAACAGTCATGGGATATTGCCCGGAAGATCTGGAATGCAGCAGAGCCGGGGTATCAGGAGAAGACATCGTCCAGCCTGCTTGCGGATCTGCTTGAGGATGCCGGGCTTAAAGTACAGCGCAGCGTTGCGAATATACCGACTGCGTTTACTGCTGAGTTCGGGGTGGAAGGGCCTTTGATTGGCATTCTCGGTGAGTTTGATGCGTTGCCTGGACTGAGCCAGGAGGCGATTCCGGAACGGGCGCCACGCGAAGAAGGGAACGGATATGGGCACGGGTGCGGGCACCATTTGTTTGGTACCGCGTCCGCCTCAGCGACAATTGCAATCGTCGAACAGATTCGCAACGGAACACTGAAAGGACGAGTGCGGTTTTATGGATGTCCCGCGGAGGAAGGTGGGAGTGCGAAAGTGTTTATGGTGCAGGCAGGGCTCTTTAAGGATTGCGCTGCCGTCCTTCACTGGCACCCATCCAACCGCAATGCGAGTGGTGACCGCAGCAGCCTCGCACGCATGGCTGTCAAGTTCCGGTTCTTTGGCAAGGCGGCGCATGCCGCTGGTGCTCCGGAGCAGGGCAGGTCAGCACTGGATGCTGTCGAGTTGACCAATCACGCCGCACAGTTGATGCGTGAACATACCCCGGATCTCACAAGAATCCACCACGTTGTTACTTCCGGCGGAGATGCTCCCAATGTCGTGCCGGCTTTTGCAGAGGTCTACTATTACATCCGTCACCCTGAGGGTGACGTCGTTCGACCTTTGTACAAACGCCTTAAACTGTGTGCTCAGGCCGGCGCGCTGGCGACCGAGACGAAACTCCAGATCAATTTCGAAGGAGGTATTCGGGAAATCATGCCGAGTCAGTCACTCTCTCGGCTCGTCTCAAAGAATCTTCGTCAGCTGAATGACCTCAGATACACCGAAGAAGATCTGCAGTTTGCGGCCCGAATGCGTGAGCAGCTTCCTCTTCCGAAGCCGCTGGATGCGATTGAACGAGTGGACGATCTGAGTGGAACCGTCGGGAAAGGGTCTACAGATGTCGGAGATGTCTCGTGGGTTGTTCCGACAACTGGCTTCAACACGGCCTGCTGGATCCCGGGAACGCCCGGCCATTCGTGGCAGGCTGTTGCCTGTGGGGGTACACGAATTGCAGAAAAGGGGATGCACCTTGCCGCGCGTACCCTGGCAGTGTCCGCCGCCGAGCTGATGCAAAGTCCGGATGTTTTGAATCAGGCTTCGGCTGAATTGAAAATGCGTTTGCGAAACCGGGCATATGAGTCACTGATGGAGCCGGGGCAGAAGCCACCGCTCAACTATCGGAATAAGACTCGATAGTCCCTGTCGTCTCTGCCAACCCGCCTTACCACAATCCCGCTTTGGAACCGGAGCGCGGAAGGAAATCGGAGAATAGAATGAATGTACTGATCATCGGCGGCGCCGGAATGGTGGGCCAGAAGCTGGTGCAGCGGCTGGCTATCGATGAAAGACTCGGCGATCGAGAAATTGGCGCCGTGGAGCTATTTGATGTCGTTGAGGCATCGGTACCGGATTCCAGTTTTGAGATTACAGCGTCCACGGGAGACCTGTCGGACCAGTCAACGGCTGCTGCACTTGTAGCGATGCGGCCGGACGTCATCTTCCATCTGGCGGCTGTTGTGTCGGGAGAAGCGGAGGCGGATTTCGCCAAGGGGTACCGCATCAATCTGGACGGGACACGATATCTGCTGGACGCAATTTGCGCCGCCGAGGATTACTGTCCCCGGATCGTATTTACCAGTTCGATTGCAGTGTTCGGCGCGCCTTATCCGGAGGCAATTGGCGACGAGTTTCTGACGACTCCGCTGACCTCCTATGGAACTCAGAAGGCAATTGGCGAACTATTGTTGAGCGACTTCACGCGACGGGGCATGATGGACGGCGTTGGGATTCGGCTTCCAACCATTTGCGTCCGTCCCGGTCGGCCTAATAAAGCTGCATCGGGGTTCTTTTCGAACATCATCCGTGAACCTCTGGCCGGCAAGGAAGCAGTTCTGCCAGTCTCAGACGATGTGCGGCACTGGCATGCATCTCCAAGGTCAGCCGTTGGATTTCTGATCCGAGCAGCAACGATTCCGTCTGAGGAAGTTGGCACACGCCGGAATCTGACGATGCCCGGCATTTCAGTGACCGTGGGCGACCAGATTGAGGCGTTGCGTTCTGTGGCGGGAGATCAGGTGGTTGCCCGAATCCGCCGTGAGCCAGATGAGGCGATCATCCGGATGGTTGACGGCTGGCCGAGGAACTTTGATCCTCAGCGCGCGATACGACTGGGATTTGAAGCGGACGCATCATTTGAGGACATCATTCGAGTGCATGTGGAAGATGAACTTGGTGGTAACATCTCCTGACGTGTGCTGATTGTTTCCTGGTGCATTACGCGCGAGGTGAAGGGCTCACCACTGAGGCCACGGAGAGTTGAGCGTTCGCGATGCTGTGCACCAGTTTTTGGGCAGCTTCCGGGCTCACAGAGCCCGGCGACAGCGGATGCCCAAATTCGGACCGGTTCTGAGTGGTCTCAAACGTCAGGTGAAGCACCCTCGGGATAGGCTTTATCCTGCAGTGACGGGAGCTGGCTGTCCTGCGTGTTCGGCGGCAATCTGCGGTCTTCCACCCAATAACTGCAGGGATTCACCGATCACCTTCAGGCGAGACCGACGCTGACCGGACTCACGGTCTGTCCACTGATCGAGTGTCAATCGACCCTCGATGAGGCATGGGCGGCCCTTGGACAGATATTGTCCCGCGACTTCCGCCGTGCGACCCCAGACAGTGACATCCACGAACGTTGTTTCTTCTTTACGCTCGTTTGTCGATTTATCAAACCAGACGCGATTGATGGCCAACGGAACGTCCGTGACGGCTGTGCCATTGGGGGTATACCGGAGTTCTATGTCTCGTGTCAGATTGCCGACCAAAACAACGCGGTTCAGCGATGCCATTTCATGCTCCTTATGTGGTTGTGGTTCCTGTGCGGAAAGGCCAGGTGTCAGGTAACAGTGAGTAGCAGGTCAGGAATTCTCACTGCAGCAAGGTCTTAAGTGGTTGGGGGCATGGTAATAGTGTTGCGCAAAAGCACAACGTGTGGGCATCGAAAAAGGAGAATTGGTTCGGAAATCGGGAATGCTTCGATGAAGCATGTCGACCGCAGGGAGCAATTCGACACTCGGTCTGAGTTGCGCAAATACGGAAGTTGCTGGGTTCGGGACCCAGCATCGCTGTTTAAGACTGGTTCAGGCAGCGGGGCATCAAGGATCCTCGTCCTGTCTGTACGCAGGTGAATAAGTTGCTGAATGAGCAACCTTTGGTAATGGGAGTTTGTCTCTGTAGTATCCGTCCTTGCTGACCTCTTACACATCCAGGTGACTCCTTAACATGGTTCGTATTACGAAGATCTACACTCGTACCGGAGACGATGGCACCACGGCAATTGCCGATGGGAGCCGAGTCTCCAAGCTTGATGCACGCATCGTGGCCGGCGGAAGTGTTGACGAAACCAATAGCGCTGTGGGGGTGTCCGTTACTCACCTTCCTGAGGGTGACCTGAAACAGACATTGTTGATGATTCAGCAGCAGCTGTTCGACCTCGGAGCAGACCTCAGCCAGCCGGTCACTCCCGACGATGCAAAGCTGCGAGTGACACCTGTGTGCGTCACATGGCTGGAACGACAGATTGATGCAATCAATGAGCCATTGGCCGATCTGACGAGCTTTGTGTTGCCCGGAGGTGCTCCGGCAGCCGCCGGGCTGCATCTCGCGAGAAGTATCTGTCGTCGTGCGGAGCGAGACGTTCTGCAACTGGCTGAGGAATCTGCCATCAATGCCTGCACAATTACTTACCTGAACCGCCTGTCTGACCTCTTGTTTGTAGCGGCTCGTCAATGTAACGGGAATGGGGCAGGTGACGTGCTTTGGGAACCGGGTCGAGCAATGCCAGGCGAGTGAACCCCGGTTCTGACCTTGCTGCCCCGGTTGAAGACCTGACCGATGTCTCGCGCCCGGATGATGGAAACCACACAACTTGTCCTGCGATCGATCGAGAACATACAGCCCACGCTGACCCACGCGCAAAAACGGTCAAGCTGGCGGATGTCATTCACAACGTCACAGACATCTCAACCCATGCTCCACGGTTTGCTCCGATCTACGTGAAGGAAAAGAAGAGTCTGCTGTAGGTCCTCAAGGGCGGGGCCGCAGTAATGGGCAGTGAGAGAGTCTGTGGGCGGAGTGGACGGAAGAAGTTGCCAGAAAGGGAATCGCTCCGACTCTGATCAGCCGCTGCTGGAACGCATCTGAGGGATCTGTAACGCCTTTGAGTGAGGCAACGAATTGACAGGCTGGTAACCCCACGCGTCAGCCCGAGATAACGCTGCATTTGCGAACAGAACCCTCGCTGACGTATCGGATTTCGATCCACGCAGACGCCAGACTCAAATCAATGTGCGTTCTAAGGGGGATCATGTCCGCCAGGAGTCCACGGGTTGCACCGGATGATTCTCCAGACTCCCTTGAAGCCGCCAATCAGCAGGCCGTACTTTTTCACGGCCTGAATGAAGTAGTTGCTGCACGACGGTTCGAATCGACACACTGGCCCCAACAACGGGCTGAGCAGTCGTTGGTAGACCCGGACCATCCCGATGGCAGCGACTCCCGGGAGGCCAACTATGAAGCGTAGGAGTTTCAAGTTGTCTCTTTCGCTTTGCGATGCTTCCTTTGAATCTTCCGGCCCAGCGAG
Organism: uncultured Planctomycetaceae bacterium; assembly: GCA_913031625.1. Taxonomy (GTDB): domain Bacteria; phylum Planctomycetota; class Planctomycetia; order Planctomycetales; family Planctomycetaceae; genus Fuerstiella. The sequence continues at coordinate 19,450 of CAJWGB010000100.1, forward strand.
CGAACAGACTCCTGATAGTCCTCGAGTGAGGAGTCTGACCGCTGACGGGGAACCATGACATAGTCGAACCCATCTGGCAGTTCATTCTGGCTTGTTCGCCATGCTTCTCGAAGCAGCCGCTTCTTTCGATTTCTGGCGACCGCGTTCCCGTGCTTCTTCGAAACACTCACACCGACCCGTGAAATTCCATTTTTGTTTTCTGCTCCAAACAGAAGCAGGTGGT
>CAJWGB010000101.1 GCA_913031625.1 uncultured Planctomycetaceae bacterium
CAGGTCTGCACGATGTCGAATCGTCTTTGGAGCTGCCGACCATGCTGCCTGATGAATCTCGGGTCTGTGGTGGTCAAGCTTATGAACCACCCTGTCGACTTCAGCCGTGTTATTACGGACGGTTTCATCCAGCGATTCCGCTACCTTCTGCGGCGATCGACATCCGCTGATCAGGAGTAGGGCGACAGCACACGCAATGGTCAGCAGAGTTCCCGCGATATTGGCAATATTCAGCAGTCGACGCACCCGCCGCTTACGCCGGCGAGAGCGTGGGAGTGGGTGTGCGTCCGAAGTGTCAGCTGTTCCGTGCGGAATGGCTGAACCTGATGTTGTGAGTGCGTTCACAATGGTGCCAAAATTATTCAGGACTGCAGAGTCTCCCCTGACAACTCTGCATAGTCTTCACTTTCTTCGGCATCCGGGCCTCCAAAGCTATTTCCCGGCACGGTTTCACAAGCCGGAGAACGTAATTCGATAGCGCCAGGCCACAAGGTTTGCCCAGTTTACGTCAGCGGAGACTTCCTTACTCCGAACAGGACCTGCAAAACGCGTGCGGTCAAATGGGGGCGATCCTGCCTGTTGCCCTGTCGATATTCACATTGGGCACGGTCTTTCCAATCGGGCCGGCAGATTCTGCCGAGTCTCATAGCCCTTTTCCCACGACCCGGGCAGGCGACGGAATGTCTGACTCATGGCTGAATCAGTTTGAATCTGCACTGCAGCACCTTGAATCTGTTGTGAACAGTGACCAGATCGATTGCGCTCGCGTCATGCAGGCTGCGGCATCGGCCATCGGAAAACTTAACACTGAGGCCGACATACGATTCTGGCTGCAGTCAGGGCAGAGCAACGCCGGTCAGTCTTCCTGCGAAAACAATACGTCGACGGAATTGTTGTGGGGAACTCCCCCTGAAGATTCAAACACTGGAGTAATTGCCGGACTGTTGACAAACATGTCCGACCAGCAGCTACTCTGCACCCAGCATGACAAGTCAATTGTCGTCAGAAGGCAATTATCGACGGCGGTTGAGTTCTTCATCGAAGTCGCCAATGGTCGTCCAGTGTGTGCGCAGGAGAGCTTTGAAGATGGAATCGCAGCTACGGCAGAGATTGCCTGCACAAGCGTCGCAAGGCTGTTAGTTGCCCGCTATGAAGAGCGACTGGAAGCACAGTTTCTTCTGACGGAATTCACAGGGAGTCTGAACTCGAGCATTGACCTAAACGCTGCTGCACGGTCAATCGCCCATGATAGTCCGCCGATCTTCGGAGACTGCAGGGTCTCTGTGTTTCAGGCGTCCAATGCACGAGCGAAGTTGCTTAGTGTCACCGGCGTACAGGAAGTCAGCGGCCAGTCTGAGACTCTCGAAGCACTCAATGTCCTGACAAAGTCTGCGGCATCCAGTGAATGGACAGACATCACTGATGACCCCAGTCAAGAACTGTCGCCCCTTCGCCAACAGGGCATTGCTCAGGTACGTCACATACCTGTTCCCAGTGACAGCGGAGAGCCTGTTGGCCATGTGATTATTGAATTGTTTCAGGAGCAGGCTCCACCGGAAGAATTGATTCTACGGCAATACTGCAGGGCCGTTGAAGGAACGCTGACCAGACTGTTGAACGACAATCAGGGCTGGCACGCAACACTGCTGGCCGGCGGTCGACCAAAATGGGGTGTGGCAGCCGCAGTCGCAGTGGTATTGCTGGCAGTCGTTCCGGCCGATTTTGAAGTCGAAGTGCCGGGACGCGTGACGTCTACGAACCAACACCGGATCTTCGCACCGGATAACGGTTTCGTAGAAGAGGTTCAATTTGAGAACGAACAGCACGTTAATCAGGATGATCTGCTGGTCGAACTTTCCAATGCGGATCTCCTGTTGGAAGAGCGTCGGCTTCTGGGCGAGATCGATACCGTTCGCGCAGAACGCACAACCGTGCGGTCGCGGCTGCTGACTGAAGATGACCCCGGCCTGAGTGCGCAGTCAGAGCGACTGACTCAGCAGCTTACGTCACTGGAAGGACAGCTCGGCCTGCTGCAGGAACGGCTCGGTGATCTGAATCTGTCTGCGCCGGCCGCCGGCAATGTCTATCGGATTGATCCGGGACAGGAGTTGAGAAATCGTCCTGTGGTCCGTGGACAACTACTGATGGAACTGGTGCCTGATGATACGACATGGGAACTGCGACTTGAGATCCCCGATCACCTTGAACACTACGTGCGCGCGGCATCCGCCAACTCTGACGGCGTTCAGTTGAGGTACACGCTGGCTGCCGCCCCCGGCAGGGAATGGAATTCAAAACTCACAGGCATCGACCACGCTGTGCAGTTGAATGGCGAGTCCATGACGTGTCGGGCTACGGCCAGCATTGGAAGTCTCAGTGAATCTCATCTGCGACCAGGTACCTCAGTTACGGCGAGGATCAGCTGTGGCAGCAGGTCACTCGGGTTTGTGTGGTTCCGCGAGGTCATCGAGTTCGCCAACCAGGTTCGATTTTCATGGTTCTGAGACAACGCAACACGATTTACACCCAACAGGTCAGGAAACACGTCATGACATTCTCAATGATGAAATCCAGTCGATCTGCAGTAAGCTGGACTCGATCCGCGATGATGGTTCTGGCTGCAGTAACGGTGATGGCTCCTCTTCCAGCACTTCGTGCAGCCGGCCCTCAGGTCCCGCAGGATTCCATCAGGATCGACCGCATTAAGATCAAGCTGATCCATGCTGCCGAGGTCTCGGTCAGAGAGGCGGGAGCAATTGACTCGGTCTCGGTGCAGGAAGGTGACCGCGTCAAGGCAGGGCGGATCCTTGCAATCCTGGACAACGACCAGCATGCATTGAATGTCAGATCCGCGGAGCTCAACCTTCAGGTGGCTGAACTGCGGGCAGAAGATGACAGTGCTCTCGAGTCTGCCAAAGCGCAGCTTGCCGAAGCTCGCTCCGGCCGCCAGCTGACGGAGGTGTCACTGGAAATTGCAGAAAAGGAATCTTCCGAGGACCTGCTCGTGCAGATTGCCAGTGCTGAAACGCGTCTTCGTCAACTTGAACTGGAACGTGCTCAGGGAGCTCGTAAATCGTTCAAGGGCAGCATTTCCGAATCTCAGATCGATCGACTGAAGACATCTGTTGAAAAAGGGAATCTCGAGATTCAGCAGGCCAGAAAAGACCATGATGTTAAGGGGCTCAAAACGAAGGCGGAAGTTGCAGCGCTGCAGCAAAAGAGTGACGAAGTTCGGCGGTTCGAAGCCCTTGTCGTTCAGGGAAAGCAGGAACAGCTCGTCGCAGATCTCACACGGAGGCTTCGACATAACGAACTTCGCACGGCTGAAATTGGTCTGGAACGCCGAAACGTCCGAGCTCCCTTCGATGGCACGATCGTAGAGGTGAATGCTCAGCCAGGCGAGTGGGTTGAAAAGGGGGCGCCTGTACTGCGAATTATTGACCTGAAAACTCTGAGAGCAGAGGGGCTGCTGTCAGCGGACAAGGCGTCACAGAAACTCGTCGGACGTCAGGCCGCTATCCGCGTTAACGGAAAGGTGCTGACGGGAAAAGTTACGTTTGTCAGTCCGGAGATTAATTCGGTTAAACCTGAGGTTCGTGTTTTTGTTGAGTTCAAAAATGCTGACGAAACTGTCCTGCCTGGCATGAATGGGAGTCTGGAAATCGCTCCCGTTCTGCGGTAGTTGACCGGCAGCGTGAACCGGAAGAATTCTTGTCGCGATGAATGTGCCGTGGATCAAGCGAAGTGATCTGATTATCCAGCCGCATGATGCCGGTGGCTGGGTCGTGAAAGATCCGCTCACACTTCAGTTCAGCCTGCTCACTCAGTCAGAGCTTGGCATTCTTAATCTGATGAATGGGCAACTGAGTTTCGGGCAACTGCTGAAGGAGGCCCGACGGTTAAGCGGAACAGCATTGTCTGCGGAAGAACTTGCTGACTTCATCGGGAGCCTCGCCAGTGGTCATCTGATCCGGCAGACACTGGTTGGTGACTCTGACCGTATGCGACCCGGCAGACGCGGTATTTTGCAGGTGATCTCGCCCTTGTTTCGAATCCTTCGGTTTCAGGTTCGACTGATCAATCCAACGCGGCTGCTGGACCGGCTCCTTCCATTGATTGCATGGATGGTTGCACAGGGGGCACTTCGTGTGGTGGGTGCAGTCCTCGCAATCGGACTTCTTACGGCGGTTGTCCAGTTTGATGCACTGGTCACAGCAGTTTCGTCTTCCGAATTCCTGTTTGGCCCACAGAACATTGGTCTGATGTTCTGCGTGTTTATCGTTGTCAAGGTCCTGCACGAAGCCGGACATGCCGTCAGTGCGCGACTGTTTGGCGCCGAGTGCACGGAATGTGGTATCATGATGATGGTGTTTACGCCGGTGTTGTACACCAATGTGTCTGACACATGGCGACTTCCGGCGAGGCAACGCATCCTTGTCACTGCTGCCGGGATCATCGTGGAGCTGGTGCTGGCGTCAGTGTGCCTTGTCCTGTGGACGATGGCTGAAACGGGGCTGACAAAGAATCTGCTGCTCAATACGGTGCTGATCTGCTCGGTCAATACAGTCCTGTTCAACGGAAATCCGTTACTGCGCTTCGATGGCTATTTCATTCTTGCAGACTGGGTGAAGATTCCTAATCTCGCCAGCCAGGCCGGAAACCTTCTCCGTGACTCAATATTGTCAGTACTCACAGGTCGTAGCCGGAACGTTACCCGTCATGAGCAGTCAGGTTTCCTGCTGACGTATGGGGTTGTGGCTGCCGGCTATCGACTCTTCCTGACACTCGCGATTCTGCAGTTGGTGCTGGGAGTCACCGAAGAATGGCGGATCGAGATACTGGGGGCCATACTCGCGTTGATTGTGGTGACCGGATTCCTCGTCATTCCGGTGGCGGCCTTCGTTTTAGAGCTCGCCCAGGAGCATGCTCATTCTCCGTTTCGGTTCACATCGTGGCTGCGACTGGGACTCGCGGGAGTCGGCATGGCAGCCATCGTTCTGATTCCGCTGCCACAATCTGTGGTGCTGTCGGCGTTCGTCATTCCGGAGGGAACCCCAGTTTACGCGGCCTATGAGGGAACCATTGACGAGATGTTGCCCTACGGTGAATCTCTTGAAGAAGGTACCGAAATCACTCGACTCTCCAATCACGAGCTGCTGTTTCGTCGCAGCGAACTGCAGGCACGCGCAGACGTACTGGCGGTAGATCTGGCGAACCTGAGGAATCTTCAGGATCCGGAGACATTAGATCAGATTCCAGGCCTGGAACAGGCACTCCGGGCGGCAAAGGATCGCGTGGAGAAGTTTGACACAGAAACATCCGCGCTCACTGTCGTCAGCCCTCGAGCAGGCATCCTGCTGCCACCTCCCGTGCGAAGCCCAATTCAGCGAACTGACCTGCCGGAACTGTGGTATGGCCTGCCGGGCGAACCGATTAACTCCGGGGCATGGATTGAGCGCGGAACGTTGCTGGGAAGTGTGGGCGACCCGACGCACGTCAGACTGCAAATCGCAGTGTCGGAGAGGTCCATTCAGCTGTTGAAGCCGCAGCAGACTCTCACATTCTTTCGTGAGGGATCGGCCTCGGTCATTCCGGGCACTCTCGATTCAGTAAGTCCGCTGGAATCGGAAACCCTCGCTCCGCAATTCGCCGTAACAGGGGCGGTCGCCGGGCAGGCAACTGTCGACTCACTGCGACCAGCCGAAACAACTTATATTGCGACTGCTGAACTCACAGGGGACGACGTGGCTCCGGGACTGTACTCCGTCGGTTTCGTCAGAGTTCAGCTGGAACATTCGTCTCTCCTGAGTCGATTCGTTCGCTATTTGAGCCAGACTTTCTAGAAGTATTTCGAGTACTGGTAGATCAGAGTCCGACTCCCGCTGGCAGCGGGCTGGACGGAAAGCTCACGTCGTTCATTCGTAGCTAAACTCGTTAGACTTCAGGCGATTTTCAGGGGCAGCCTGAAGTCTCATGACCTCAGCTACGGGGCAATTTAAAGCGCCGGACATCTTTCTGCTCCTCTCAACGCACGAGTCCCGTCATTCAGTGGGCTAATGCCGCAAGTGGTTCAACAGAATTGAACTCACTTGAGACGCTATTCCGTTAGGGGCCAACGTTCATTCTGGTACACTTGTGGCAAAGTAGCCTTGTCGGAATACCAGACTGAATGATGAGTCGAACGATCTGCGTCTGCGTTTGTGGAATGATGGCGGTCGTCACGTGTGCGTCTGCGACAGAGTTCCCTCGAGCAGCATTTAAACAGTTTCTGACTCAGAATTGTCAGGACTGTCATAGCGGTCACACTCAGGAAGGTGGCTTCGACCTCAAAGTACTGCAGGGTGACATTGCAGACCCTGCAGTCTTTGCACGCTGGGAACGTGTTTTTGATCGTGTCAATGACGGTGAAATGCCTCCCCAAGACTGGCGACCTCCTCCTGCGGCCCGCAAACGTGAGTTTCTGCGCTCGCTGGAATCGTCACTCACAGAAGTGCATCGTTCCACCCGTGGCACGGTGCTCCGACGATTGAATCGCCGTGAATACCAGAACGTGATGAACGATCTGTTTGGAACGCACCTCGATCTGGAAGAGCGGCTGCCGGAAGACGGCCGGGCTGCAGATTTTGATACGGTGGGGTCAGCGCTGGGGATGTCGATGGTCCACCTGCGAAAATACATTGAGGCGGCGGATGCTGTGATCGACGCTGCAACCGCAAAGACCGCACAGCGGCCTGCCCTTCAGAATGTTTCTGCGTCGTACGCCACTTCCCGAGAGGGAAAACAGTTTATTGGTAAGTTCTGGAAGCAGCTCCCCGATGGAGCAGTGGCTTTCTTCACTCGGCTGGGCTACCCCAGCGGGATGTTGCGAGGAACAGAAGTCCGCCCACCTGGTATCTATAAGATTCGCATTACCGGTTATGCCTACCGCAGTGACAGGCCGGTCACAATTCGCATCGGCGGAACCAGCTTCCTCCGTGGATCGGAAAAACTCACTTATGGTTTTGCTGAACTCCCTCCGGGCAAACCCACAACCGTGGAACTGCAAACCCTGATTCGCAACCGCTACATGATCGAGATTGATCCATGGGGGCTGAGTACGGGGAGCTACAACATTCGCAAAGATGGTCTGAAGGGATACATGGGGCCTGGTGTGGCCATTAACAATGTTGAACTCATTGGGCCAATCTTTGAAAGCTATCCAGGCAGGGGGCATCAGCTGGTCTATCAGGATTTTGTTCGCACTGCACTCGCGCGTAACAAATGGAAGAAGGAAGACACGTTTAAGCTCGAATCGGAATCACCCGAGCAATCTGCACGCCGTACACTTCTGCGAATCGCCGAGTCTGCATTTCGAAGACCGGTAAAGACGGCTGAGGTCGCTCGGTACGTTGACCTGTTTCAGCAACAGTTGCAGGCAGGTGCCGATATGGAGGTTGCCCTACGGACGTCTGTTACTGCGCTTTTCTGTTCGCCCGACTTTCTCTACCTGAACGAACCGGAAGGTCCGCTGGGCGATCACGCCATTGCCAGTCGGCTCTCGTTCTTCCTGACGCGCACCTCACCTGATGCAGCACTCCGTCGTGCAGCGGATGAAGGGAGACTTGCGGGAAACTCAAAAGAACTATTGGCACAAACCAGACGTCTGTTGGCAGATCCCAACAACGAACGATTTGTGACTGACTTCTGTGACGGATGGCTTAATCTGAAAGACATCGATTTCACGAGCCCGGACCGCAAGCTGTTTCCGGAGTTCGATCAGTACCTGCAGCACTCCATGCTTAGGGAGACTCGTCAGTTCGTCGCAAGGTTGATTCATGACAATCTTCCTGTCAGCAATATTGTGGTATCCGAGTTTGCCATGTTGAACGAGCGACTTGCCGAACACTATGGAATCGAAAACGTCGAGGGTCCCCACATTCGTCCCGTTCAACTGCCAACGAACAGTCTTCGTGGCGGCCTGCTGAGCCAGGGCAGCATCCTGAAAGTGTCGGCTAACGGAACAAATACGTCTCCGGTGGTTCGAGGTGTGTGGGTGATGGATCGAATTCTTGGTCAGCACCCTCAGCCTCCACCTCCGGGTATTCCAGGCGTGGAACCGGACATTCGCGGCGCGACGACGCTGCGGGAGCTGCTTGAAAAGCATCGCGACGTGGAGAGTTGTCGCAGTTGTCACGCTGCGATTGACCCTCCTGGATTTGCTCTGGAATGTTTCAATCCGATCGGCGGTTATCGAGAACGTTTCCGCAGTCTGGGAGACGGAGATCGTGTGGACGTGCAAGTGGACGGACGACGAGTCGGATATCGCCTCGGGCTCCCCGTTGATGCAAGTGGCCGGCTCCCGGATGGCACAGCCTTTCAGGATTATGCTGAGTTTCGGTCCCTGATGGTTCGCGATCCTGAAGTCCTTGCAAAGTCACTGACCAGTCGGCTTTTGACGTTTGCGTCGGGACGCGAAATGGGTTTCTCTGATCGACGTGTGGTTGCCGATATTGTGAAACGTGCAGAGTCAGGTGGATATCGTGTTCGAGATCTGATTGAGCTCGCCGTTACCAGCGAAGTGTTTCTGCAGAAATAGACGATTCAGAAAGTAGAGTATGCTCGTTCACACAACCCGCCGTGGCCATCTGCCCCCCATTCAGCGGCGGCAGATGTTGCGCAGCGCTGGAGCAGCGGCAATTGCTCTGCCACTGCTCGAATCAATGCAGTCCAGTGCGACAGCGCATGGCTGTTCCGGAGGTGCAGTTCCCCGGCGAACGGTCGTCATGAATGCCGGATTGGGCTTTCATGCACCACACCTGTTTCCGGAACAGGAAGGCCGCCTGACTGCAGCGACTCCCTATCTCAGAAAGCTCAAAGACAATCTTGATAAGATATCTTTGTTCAGTGGTTTGTCTCATCCTGATCAGCAGGGCAACAACGGGCACGCTTCGTCACTGACATTCCTGACCTCCGCGCCGCGTCCAGGTCTGGCCGGCTTCAGGAACTCCATTTCTCTGGACCAGTTGATTGCCCAGAGGATTGGGCACCTGACACGTTATCCGTTTCTGGCACTATCGACCCGAGGTGGCAGTTCACTGTCCTGGACATCCAGCGGAGTCAGCATTCCGGGACAGAACTCACCGAGCAAGCTGTTTCAGGCGATGTTCGTGGACGGCACTAAAGAAGAAGTCGACAAAGAGATCGCGGCACTCAGGCGGGGGCGAAGCATCCTCGACACAGTGAGTGGTCGTGCACGGGAAATAGAGAACCAGATCAGCAAACGTGATCGCCGGAAGCTTGAGGAATACCTGTCTTCGATTCGTGATCTTGAAAGACGACTCCAGCAGAGTGAAGGCTGGATCAGGAAACCGAAGCCACAGGTCCAGGCGGAACAGCCCGACGATATCGCTGATCAGAATATGGCGATTGAGCGTCAGCGACTGCTGTATGGCTTGATTGCCCTCACATTGCAGACCGATTCAACAAGAACCGTGACATTTGAACTGGGCGGTCTGAATTCCGTGCCAAAGATCCCGGGTGTCTCAAACGACTGGCACAATCTATCGCATCACGGCAAAGATCCGGACAAGATTTCGGAGCTGAGACTCATTGAAGAAGCTGAGTTTGTTGTCTTCAATGAGTTTCTTACGAAACTCAGAGGCATTGAAGAAGACGGTCAGTCCCTGCTGGACCATACGGCTGTTCTATTCGCATCCAATCTCGGAAACGCCAGTTCACATGACTGGCATAACCTTCCCATCGTTGTTGCGGGGGGTGGCTACAAGCACGGCAGTTATGTGGCCCACGACGAAAAGAACAATACGCCGCTGGCGAATCTGTTTGTCAGTCTGGCGCAGAGAATGGGGCTTGAGGTCGATTCCTTTGGCAGCAGTACGGCCGTCGGAATTCGTGGACTGAGCTGACAAATCGGAAGTGCACCAATGCCTCGAATGGATCGCGTCACTCAGGCTGTTCGTATTCTGACTCTGGAATACTGCACGACACAGCACTCGGCCTCTTTTCTGCGCCGGCTGAAAGATGGAGAGATTCCCGATGGTGAGGCTGCCATTGTTGCGAGCTGCCTCATTCAGTACTTCACAGGACACCGGAGTATGGACCTGTTAACGGAGTCTCTGGGAACTCTGGGAATCCCGACTGACACCGTTTCAGCAGTCGTTCAGGGGCTTCACTCTGCGTTTCACGAGCTCAGCTCACCCTCAGAGCCGCTTCATTGACCCCTGGGCCGGTGTTCCTGTCATCGAATGACGCATACCCAAAAGTGCGAATGCTGATGTGGTGACGAGATCCAGGCGCACGGTATCAGAGCGTCAGGTAGACTGTACGCTCAAAAAAGTCAGGTGACTCCAGGATGCACCACACAGGGGAACTTTATGTGGCCGGAGGGAGAGAAGACAATTCAGCTGCTGACCGGGGTCCGGGACGGTGATGACGATGCCATGAACGCTCTGCTTGAGCGGCATCGAGTAGCGGTTCGGAGAATGGTCCAGATGCGCATGGATCAGGCGATCGCCCGTCGCGTTGACGCCAGCGATGTTGTTCAGGATGTGATGCTGGAAGCCAGCAGCAGGCTTCAGGACTACCTGCAGAACCCAGGCATGCCGTTTCACCTCTGGCTCCGGCAGCTGGCAAAGGACCGTATCATTGACATGCACCGGCGACATCGCGTCGCCCAGCGCCGGAGCGTGGATCGTGAACAGCAGGTTTTCTCAATCGGGGACGATGAACAGTCTGTCGCAGATCTGGCCACACTGCTTAAGGATGCAGATTTGACCCCGGGAGCCGCAGCCATACAGAATGAATTCATGAACCGGTTCATGATTGCGCTCAATGAACTGAGTGAAGACGATCGAGAGCTGATCATGATGAGACACTTTGAGGGCCTCGGAAACAGTGAAGTGGCAGCCGCACTTGAGCTCAGTGAAGCTGCCGCGGGCATGAGGCACCTGAGGGCGCTCAAGAAACTCAGAAGTGCACTCGGCGGAGACTCTCAGCAGCCCGTTGACGCGTAATCACTCAGTGAACAGGTTATTCAAAACCACAGCGTCAATCGGTACGATGATTTGTCTCATGCCCCAAATTCCAGAGTCACCCAACTCATGAGTGACACCCAGTCAATCATTACCGGCAGCAACCCGCGCACTTTCGCGTTGATGGGGTGTATCCGCGTGTGCCAGGGCATTACAGTTGCTGCAGTCATCGTGCAGGGCGCAGCCTCAGTGTCCTCCACCGATGAATGGCTGTTCCCACCGCTGATCGCCGCCGGGCTGCTCTGTGGAATGGCGGCTGGGTACCTTTGGGATTCTCTGTTAGTCGGGAAAGGTCCCCGCGCAGCAATCGTGACTCAATTGAGCTGCCTGCTGATTGGGGCGTGCTTCGCGACACAGCAGAATCTCAACATCTTATTGATTGCGGGGCTCTTCACCGGGTTGGGGTGTGCTGCCGACGGGACTCTCCTGTCGGTGTCGGCCGACAGCCTGTCAAATGCACGTCGATGGAAAGGGATGCGGGTCTGGGCATCGCTGTTTTCAATCGGCCTCCTTGTCGGAGTCTGGCTCACACTTTCCTCGGTGACCTTGTTTACAGTTGTCGGGTTGTGTGCGCTTTTGACCTGCATGGCACTCATTCAGTTACCAGCCGAACCACACGCCTGCACCGAGAGTAGCTCCTGTGATCTTCCGACAGACACCAGTTGTGCTCCGACGGCCGCAGTGGAGTCGTGTCAGAATGACTCTCCGGACGAATGCGAAGAAACGGAATGCTGTGGAGGAGGTGCTCGAGAATTTGAGCGGCCTTCGTTTATGAACGGCCTCATTCTCGTTTTCGCATCAGCAGCCCTGTTCTGGGGGCCGATTCGGACCCTGATTGAAACATCCGGATCCAGCGAGTCTCTCTGGCCGGGGGGAGCAACGGCAGCGGGTTTGTTTATCGGAACATGGCTCGTGATCTCGGCCGCTCCGGCGACAGGATATGCAGTTGTCTGTCTGCCATTTCTGTTGGGGGTCGCAGTATTCTGTCCGCTGGCCGGACTTCTGGAGCCTGGAATCGTCGGTGGAATCGTCCTGTCAGCGCTCTGCGGTCTGAGCTGCGGGGGAGCAGCGACTGCTCTAAGTCGGATGATTACAGAATTGTTTTCTTCTGGCTGCACTGATAAAGATGTCCCTCAGGAACTCAGTCAGTGCACGGGAATCAGGGAATTGGGTTCTCATCAAAGCCGTCTGGAACTGGCTCGCATGCGGATGGTGGGGCTGTTTCTGGCAGCTGCAGTGTTGCTGGGCTTTGATCTGTTTCGAATGGTCGTCACGCTTCCGCAGCAGTTGCTTGCTTTTGAAGCTGCAATTGCCATCGTCGCTATTCTTGCTGTGCGAGCGGTGCCGGTTCCGGTGATGTCTAGTCTGGGACGCGACGATGACGCCGGGCAACACGACGATGAGTTGCAGGACGTCCTCGCCGCGATCGAGCAACCGGTACAGTAGCGGAACAGGTTATGGCACGACGGAAACGCAATCTGCTGGACTCCACACTGGTGCAGTCAGATGCGGTTGCGTGTGTGCTGGACGCAGAACGTCGAATTCGGTTTGTGACGCCGGGGCTTACGGAACAAACCGGGTGGGAGGCCGATCAGTTGGAGGGGCTGCTTTGCAGTCCATTACTATCAGACACCGCGGACTCGGTCGAGTTCTTCACGGCCGCTCTTGCTCCGCCCGCCTGCGTGATGGAGGGAACCCCCTGTAGTATCGATGTTGTCCTGCCTCGTCGCGGTCGAGGCGGAGAGAGTCTGACTGGCAGTCAGGTAACTCTGACGTACATGCCACTTACTGATGAAGATTGCAGCGTCAATCGAATTATTGTTCTTGCTCGACGTGAGAACGCGCCCGCAGCATCCGCACCTCCGATGACTCAGAGACTGCACGCAGAACTGACAACCCTGCGGCTCGAGTTTCGCCGACGTTACAGTGACGGCTCGTGGATCGGCGATTCTGCTGCGTCCCGCCTGGCCCTGAATCAGGGGCAGATGTTGAGCACGTCTGAGTGCGATTTCGAGATCATCGGTCCCTCAGGCAGTGGTCGACGACACCTGGCAGGCCTGATCCATACTCTTGGTATGAATCGCGACACGAGTTTCGTGATTCTTGAGTGTCGACTGCTGACAGCGCCACAATTGCTGGATGCTCTGCGACAACTCAGGCAGGCGTCCGCCGACGCCACAGCTGCTCCTGGCAGAGTTGGCACCCTTGTGCTGATGGAGGCCGACCAGTGTCCACGTGAAGTTCAGGAGTGGATTCTCAAGCACATCAGTGAGGAACGGAGAGGAGTACGATTGGTGGCTCTGGCAGAGCAACCGCTGGAAGAAGCTGAGCAAGCCGGGTGGGTGCTTCACGGATTTCGCATGTTGTTTTCGGCAGTCCGCATCACACTTCCACCTCTTCATCATCGTAGTGAAGACCTCCTGCTTCTGGCTCAGTACTTCATCGAAGATAATCAACGAACACAGGACACTTCCGCAGAGTCTATGTCCGACGAGTTCGTTCAGAAACTGCAGTTCTATCGCTGGCCGGGCAACATTCGGGAACTTCGTCAGGTCATCTCGGAAGCTTGTCAGAACAGTTTCTCCAGTGTCCTTGAACCGGACGATCTGCCGTTTTCTTTTCGTGCCGGGATGCAGTCTCAGCAGTTGCCGGATCTGCCGAGCCCCGCCGTCACGTCCCTGGAGGAACTACTGAGGCGGTTTGAAAGGGATGTGCTTACGCAGACGCTCGAGGCCTGTAGCGGCAACAAGGCTGAAGCCGCACGACGTCTGGGTATGACACGTCCACGCCTGTATCGACGACTCCGCTCCCTGGGAATGGAGGATGACGATGACGAATCCTGAATCACAAACGCCTGAGACACCAGCCACAGGGAAGAATCAGCCTGCGAAGCGCAGAAGACGAAAGCCGCGGCGGCCCTGTGGAAGAATGACTCTCCTGTTCAGTTTTCTGGTGTTCGTGCTGCACTGCTGGCAGCACTATACGGGTGCTCCGGAATGGAGGGCCGACCTGTATATTGCAGTCCCGGTTGTTCAGCTGATTGGTGTCCTTTTACTCGTCTATCGATACTGGTGGCCTCAGACGAAGGGCGACCTGTTGCTGTTCCTGGCAGGAAACCTGCTCGTGTTTGGCAACATCCTGCTTTTCTATCAGGGTCTTCACTTCTGGTGCTGCGTTAATCTTGCCGTCATCGGTCTGCGTGTCATTATCGCGAGTATGTGGTTGCTTGGGTTGCTTGGAATCAGCCTGCTTCTGATCACCCTGAAGAAGAATACATTGAGGTGGCATCGACTGGCTCCGCGCTGGCTGTTTGCCGGTATGGGATCGTTGCTTGCCATCATGACGATCGAGTCAGTGGCTGCTTTTGTCGAGCCTGCTCCGTCGGCGCGCGTCGTCTTCCCCGATTTGCAAAAACACCAGGATGACACACTGACCATCGCCGCTCTGGGAGGCTCTTCAATGAAGGGATTTCCCTATCCGCCGGGATTCGGGATGACGGAAGTGGCAGTTGAGCAGCTTCGGAAGTCGCAACCCGCGACAGACGTTGAGTTACATAATCTTGCCATTACGGGCCAAAATCTGGCGCAGGCCATCACCCAGATGAACAAACTAAGCCATGCTCCGGATGTCATCGTCGTGTACAGCGGACACAACGAGTTCTTTCATGACCTCGAAGAAATGTCGACGTCACGACGGATAAAGGTGGCGGCCGTCGACAGGCTGTTTCGTTGGTCGCCGACGTTTCGAGTCGTTCACCCGATTCTTGCTCAGTATCAACTGGGAGCTGCCCCCAAAGATGACGCGTCAAGCATGTTTCGTGCGGCCATCTGTACAGAAGAAATGAGCAGGGTACGCCTTGCCAGATTTGGTAATCACCTTGATCGACTCGTCGAATGGGCGAATCAACGCGATGTCAGGCTGCTCTTCTGCGTTCCGGCAAAGGACCTTGTTACTTTCGAACCGAATTTCTGTGTGGCCGACGCCCTAACGGAAGCAGATAAGGCACACATTACTTCCGGCGTTGTTGAGATTCGAGCACTGCAACGGGACGGGAAACATCAGGAAGCGGTGGAGTCAGCGAAACGCCTGCTCTCAGAATTTCCAACTGTGCCGGAATTCCATTTCAGGATGGCTCAGTCTCTCCTGCTGCTGTCGCAGCCCGCGGCCTCGGAGCAGCATTTCATCAAGGCGACGGAGCTCGATCAGTTGGCCACTCGTATTCGCCCTGACTATGAGGCGCAGATTCGCGACGCGGCAGGAAAAGGAAATGTGCCTCTCCTTGATGCTCCTGCCATCCTCCGGCAATACGCCAGCATGGGAGTGAGCGGTGACGATTTGTTCCTCGATGGCGTGCACCCCAACATAGTTGCAACCTATATTCTCGGAATGCACATCGCCCAGATTCTGGATTCGAATATCAAAGATAGCGAGAGGATTGAATTTGCTCATATGATGGATCTTCTTCAAATGAACGCTGAAAAGCTTCAGGCTGCCTACGCGGAGTCCGTCAAGGTCTTGAGACACTATTCGGGGTTTCGAGGCTGGGATCCCGCCGACCGGTTGCAGCGTGCCGGCTTTTATCGTGATCTTGCTCAGGGAATGCAGCGCGGCAGAATTCAGCCTGGCGAACAGGGCGCCGAATCACTTGATTCTTCTGTTCCACTGCCGACACTTTCCGGCAAGGACAGAAACTGACCAGATGGCCGGTAAAAATCACGATCGCATTTTCGATCTCGCCCTGGTGCGTGAGCAGACGCTGAGAATTCGCGACTTGCGCGGTTTTCAAAAGTCGCACTCGGTCCCTGCCGAATCCACGAATCGAACCATTCAGTTTGTTGCTCGAATTGCGGAACAGGATCTTGGGCAGGATCTGGATCAGTATTTCGACAGTCTCCGTCGAGCGTTCAATTACTCTCGGCGACAACTTGTGGTTAGTGAACCGACTGGTGGCGTTGCCGCGATCGAAACGCCGGAATTTGAATACCGAATCGTCGCTACTCAGTCAGACTCTGTTCCCACGGAAGTGGTCATGCGGAGGCAGGTCAGTAGATTCGCAGACCTGGACGTTGTGAAGAGTGAGGAGTTTTCACGGGCCTTCGGCAGCCTGTTCAACGCGGTGGAATTGACATTTGCAAAACCCCTGCTGGTCGAAGACGTTATTGACTGGGTTGAGGAACAATCCGGCGATGGGGCACTGATCGACTATGACCGGACAGCGCTCTGGTGCAGCATCACTCTCAGAGGAATCCCGGGAGGAGTTCTCCATGTACAGGCGGATTGCCTGAAAGTTTCGACGGCGGCTCCCAATCTTGCTCCGGAACTCCTTCAGGTGCTTGAGCAGTTTCGCAGGGAGCTCCCCAAGATTGACCGCTGGCTGAGTGAATAGCAGCATGCTGAAAGCAGATTCGACGTACTGGACCTGCCTGAGGGTTGCGATTGGTCGAGACAATGATTCACGGCACTGTGTGTTCACCAGTCCGCAGCGCCAGCAAGGGGCAGGAGAGAAAAGCAGACTCCGGGCGATTCTCGCTGACTCCGCGTTGTGGCGAATCATGCGGCCTCACATTATGATGGTCAATTATGGCTCACATTGAGAGCGCTGCGTTTAGGAGCAGATCCTTCGCTTACGCGAGGGGATTCCAGCAATCAGACGCCGAACATCGATGGAATGCGCTCCCGCCAGTATTCATTTCAGGAAACGATCCGTGGCCCGCAGCAAGCAACAGAAGAAGAAAGACCGCGAGAAACGCGTGGCAAAGAAGAAACTCGCCGACGCCGCTCGCCTTAAGCAGGTACGAAAGACGGCCGCCGAGAAGAGTGCAGCGTCACGCAGTTCCAGCAATGTGATGACCGACGGTGTTCGAGAGCAGACTTCAGATCTCGCTCCTCCGAAAATTGAACCGCAACTCGGCGGTTAGGCCGTGAGCGGCGGGCCATCGAAAACGTGTGCGCTGTGGAAAAAAGACCGGACGACGACGGATGCTGACTGCTGGCTGGAATCAGTCCTGGAGCCGAGCTGTGGATCGCTACCGCTGCCGACTGACGCTGCCGACTGACGTCAGTCCTGATCCTGCGTGACTGCTTTTTGCTGCTGACGGACGGCCCGGCGTGCGCCGGCGAATCCTCCCGCGCCCCCCATCACCAGCGGTACGCCTGCCAACAGCCGTTCGAGAGGGGCAATCGCCATCACGGCCGCCAACGATGAAATGACTCCTGCAGCCGTGCCGATCACAAGTGCCGTTGCCGGCGCCTGAAGCGTGCGCGAGAAGACGCGAACAAAAGACAAGGTGACACCCACGCAAATCAGTGATGCGAGAAACGCGAGGATGCCTCCCGCGATCACCGAAAAAATGAGCATCGCGAAGAACTCACTGGGTGATTCGCGAAACAATCCGCCCCATGAAACGGTGAGGGCGGTGTAGACTGCCTGGATGACTGCAAACATCACCCCGGAGGCAGTGATTCCGACAACCAGTGGGGCGTACAGATCCGGCAAACGCATTCCGCCTTCGTCCGTCGGAAGTTCCCTTGAGATGGGCGACTGATACGGATTGGAAGCACTGGGCTCGTTGTCGGACGGATCCTGGTTCATTGATATCTCTACGTGATCGATCTGTCGGTCGTGGGCGCGACTCCGGATTGAGTATCGCGAATCCGAGATTGAGACACAGCCGGACGAGCTCTGAGAAACGCTCCGGCAATAGTGGTCTACATCACGATTCTTCCATACAGCGGCATCCAGGAGAGTCGGATTGGCGGAATCGGTGGTTCATTACCGAACCGAGTTTCGGGTGGCCGATCAGGATCTGGCTCTTCGATGGTGCGTGCCTCAACCGACTCCAGCGGTCAGAAAGGGCGCGGCAGACGCCGTGTCACGAAAACAATTCAGGAATCGCCCGTCCACCCTTTGATACGAATATTGGGCGATCTTCTGGCGTGTAAATTGGTTCTTTGATGTCGATTCCCAGTTTGCTGTAGACGGATGCTCCATAGTCCTCGACCGTGTAGGCCATGGGGCTCGTGATATAGGCTCCGTCTGCATCAGTTTCACCAACAACTTGACCGCCCGGAACACCCGCGCCTGCAAAGACCATTGAGAATGCGTGGACCCAGTGATCGCGTCCCTGACGCTCGTTAACTTTGGGGGTCCGCCCGAATTCTGTGACAAAACAGACGAGCGTTTCTTTCAGCAGGCCGCGTTGTTTCATGTCCGTGATCAGGCCCGAAAATGCCCAGTCAGTGCTCGGCATCATCGGCCATGTCCCAATACCATAGCGTCCGGCACCAGCGCCTCCCCCTTTGATATTCGTGTTGCCCTGGGAGTAGATTGCGTCATGATGGTCCCAGTTCATGTTGCCGCCGCCCGGCCAGAGTTTTCCGTCGGCCGGCCACTGTGTGTTGATACAGACAAATCGCACTCCGGCTTCAATCAGCCTGCGCCCCATCAGGTACATACGGCCGCGGTGTTTACGGTTGTCTTCCAGCGGATGGTAGAGTTCTTTGACACTGTCCGGCTCACTGTCGATGTCAAAAGCCGCCAGAGTCCTCGGGTTCGTCAACATGTCTTCCGCCTGCTCGGCGAAAGACTCCATTGCTTTCACGTCCGACCGTCCGGAACTCAGGAGCCCCACATTAATACTGGACAGCAAATCACGTCGCTTCAGGAACCGCTTTGAGTCGATGCCTTCCAGCTTCAGTCCGCTCACACGACCATGTCGAATCTGATACGCCTTGTGGCTCGCCGGCAGGAAACCGAGCCGACTTTCTTTGGACTGTTCTCCACTTCCTTCAAGGACGTAGGCAGGCAGGTGACGGGCTGACGTCCCCAGCAGACTGGATGCCACCGACCCAATGTCCGGCATGGTGACTGGTCCCCCGGGATCACTGCCGGAGAAAATGTACTGTGACCCCAGCGGATGTGAGTTTCCCACATTGGGTTTTGGCTGCCGCATACAGCGAACAATGCTGAGCTGATCCGCCAACTTTGAAGTACGGCTGAGCAACTCCGTTACCTGAATGCCGGGGACTGATGTAGGAATCGTCCTGAACGGAGAACGGTGAACGGGGTTCCTGTCCGCTTTGGGATCCCACGTGTCCGTATGAGAGATCCCTCCCTGTTCAAAAATCACCAACACCTGCTTCGCCTGACCAGACTCCCGAGCAGCAGCTTCCACTGTGCGCGAGATCCCCAGTCCGGCGAGACCGCTCATGGAGAGTCCAATCCATGAGCGTCGGTGGTGTTGGTGGTCGTGTCTGGGGATGGACATAGGTGGTTCTTTGTTCTTTTGTTGCTGGTTCTTGATTCTTGTCTGAAGGTTGCAGTTCCAGGACAGACTTCCAGTCCGTCGATGTGCGATAGTGTTACTCCGGTGGCGGATTGAAAGTCCGCCGTATATTTGGGGGACCCGAGGCGTGAGCGAGGGGCAGAATTATTTGTGCTTTCCGAGTGGTCGCAATGGCCAATGACCGCACTCAACACATCATTATGGGTGATAT
>CAJWGB010000102.1 GCA_913031625.1 uncultured Planctomycetaceae bacterium
TTGCTGGCAGAAGCAGAGAAAAAACTTCTCGCCCGGCAGGCTCTTGATCAGAGTGTAGCCACTGCTCCAGGTGACATCCTGAAACTTCACACCAGCAAAGACTCTTGCCGTGCCTGCCATCAGCACATTGACCCGCTCGGACTGGGTCTCGAAAACTTCTCACCACTCGGAGACTGGCGGAATGCCTACTCAGACGGCAAACAGATCAATGGAGGAGGGACCCTCCCCAACGGACGAAGTTTTGAAACACCGCAACAGCTCAAGAAAGAACTCCTCGCGTATTACCGCGACCGGATCATCGACAATACGATTCGCAGGATGCTTGCCTGGGCAATCGGTAGACAACTGGAGCCACACGACCGGGTCACGATAGAATCGATCCGGAATCAACTCGAAGCCGCGGGCTATCGCATCGGAGCCCTCATTGAGGCAATCGTATTCAGCCCGCAGTTTCGCATGCGACAGGACTCCCTATGAAAACCAGCTACGAGATCCCTCGCCGAACAGTACTCCGCGGTGCGGCGGCAGCCCTCTCACTGCCATTGCTGGACATCATGTCGCCCGCAGTCGGTGCGCAAGCAGATCGAACCCACCTGCGACTCTGCACACTCTATAAGGGCTGTGGAGTTAACCCGTCATCCTGGGACCTGCATGGGACAGAGACAGATTTCCAGCTCTCAAAGCTCCTGTCGCCTCTCAAAGAGAACCAGGATGACATCACGATTCTGAGCGGAGTTGACAGCGACCACCGAGCCAACGGAACTCACGTTTCCGCAACGCTCGGATTCATGACGGCCGACGTCAAGAAATCAAATTACCGGCAGTCTCAGTCGTTCGACCAGGTGATCGCCGAGAACGACCGGTCAGGCGTGCCCGTCAAATCACTAGTGCTGCGCGGCGACCCCTACGTCGACAGGAATGATTCCAGCGAAAATTTCCTGTCCTACGGAGCCGATGGCAACCCGATGCCGGTCGCCGCCGACCCGGAAGTTGTCTTCAACTCTCTGTTTCGTGGATTCAACAACCGGAAATATCGACAGGAGACACAGAGTATTCTGGACGAGATCCAGGAGAGCTATCGAGCCGTGGCGCGAAGGGCGAGCCGCAATGATCAGCAGACACTGGAACAGTATCTGCAATCAGTCCGAGATGTTGAACAGCAGATTGCTCGGTTCAGGACCAACACTGACGAAGCAAGGCAACAGCGAATCTCCCAGGTCGAAGAATTCACAGCCGCACGGCACATGGGAGAGCGGATCCGAGCGATGCTGGAACTCATTGCTATTGCATTCTGGACCAATACCACCCGAGTCGCCACGCTCATGATGGCTCACACCGAGAGTCGTGGAATCTACGACTTCATTGGCATCAATGAAGAGTTCCACTACCTCTCGCATTTTGTCCGCAACAGAAAAGTCATCCCGCACTTCGACCGAATCAATCAGTGGCACACGGGGGAGTTCAACTGGTTCCTGAATCGACTAAAATCTCTGCCGGACGGAGACCGCACTCTCTTCGAAAACTGCATCGTCATGTACGGCTCCGGACTCAAACACGGAGATTACCACTCCGTTGCCGACCTTCCGCTCGTTCTCAGCGGTGGCGGAGGCGGTCAGTTGAAGCTCGGCCGATACGTGCGTTACAACCATGCTCCCAATGGCAGTCTGCTCCTCAAGCTGATGCAGCTCATGGGAGTCGATCGTGACAGATTTGGAAACTCCAACGGTCCCCTGCCAGGCATCACAGAATCCGGTTCCTTTCTTCACGATGTTGTCGATGATGGTCAATGGAATGTGCAGAGCAGGAAAGACGGTGTCCTCAAGGTGCGCGGGCGACTCGTCGTTCGCGTGACAACGGACGACCCCAACCTGTACGTCATGCAGCAGTCGGACGGTTCTGAGATCAGCATCAGAGCGAAATTCGGCAACATAAACGGGAACAGAATGGACCTCCATGTTGGCTCAGTCCTTGTTCTGACAGGCGAGTTTCAGGAAGTCGACGGTCAACCGGTGATCAGCAGCGTCACCGACTACGATGTAGAAGAACGATCAAAGCCATGACGGATTCCCCGGTCCTCTCACTCACTGATCGAATCACTGTTCTCCCGGTGGTCCACGGAAGCGGAGACTTTGCGGTCGAAGTCCGGCGATTGATGCTGTCTCATTCGTTTGACTGCCTCGCCGTCCCACTCCCGGAATCCTTTCGGATCGAGACGGAAGAGGCGGTTGAGTGGCTTCCTAACATCTCCATCGTGCTTCAGCGAGAGCCGGAAACCAGTTTTCCGAGTGCAGACGAACTGGATACCGGGGCCCCCGGCAGTCGAGCAAGTTACGTCCCAATCGATCCGTGCCAACCTGTAATCGCGGCCCTTAGAATCGCAATGCAGGAGCACATCCCCCGCGTGTACATCGATATCGAAGATGAGCACTATCTACCGGTCTCGGCCATTCTTCCAGATCCGTACGCCGTCAAACAGGTGTCGGCTGATCGATTTGGCGCTGCGGTTCTGCCGGCAATCAATCGCCCTGAAGACGAAACTCATCAGCAACGCATCGCATGGATGGCGTCTGAACTGCAGAGACTGGAAACCAGATTTGAACGAATCCTGTGCGTATGCAGCATCATCGACTGGCCATGGATAAGAGAGGCCTACCAGAAGAAAGTGCAACGTCCGGAATGTCCTCCCGACCCGGACCACCCCGCACGCATATTTTCTGTGTCGCGAAAGCACTCGATCTTTGCACTTGGCGAACTCCCTTTCATCACTGGCTGCTATGAACGGGCACGGGCTCAGCTGGATGACGATGAAAACCTCTCAGTCGACGGAATCAAAGCACTCCTGCTTGCCGCAAGGGACCGCTACAAAGAAGACCTCGGCCAGCGGGCACGGCCAATCACGCCGCAATTGTTGTCAGTCATGCTCAGGTACATTCGCAATCTCTCGCTGATCGAGCGACGGTTAACGCCGGATCTATTCAATCTTGTGACTGCGGCCAAACAGATTGCGGGCGATCAGTATGCGATCCATCTTGTGGAGGCAGCGCGTGAATACCCATACCATCGCCCCGACGAGTACCCGGAAATCGAATTCGGCATCGATCAGGCCATCCTTCCCGACGAGACACCTCTCACAATCGTCAATCGACTGCCGGGTCACCCCATGGTCTGGCGCAGCCTGAGGCTGAATACTCGTCCCGAGATCGAACAGCGTGAACAATGGCAGAAGAGCTGGGATCCGTACGGACAGTGCAGCTGGCCACCGGAAGACGTGAAAATTGAACGTTTTCGGACGCACGTCCAACAAGCTGCGCTCGATTTGCTTGGAAACGACCTTGCTCGCACCGAAAAGTTCTCGGCCAGCATGAAGGATGGTCTCGATATCCGCGAAACGCTTCGCAACTGGCACACGGGTGACCTGTACGTAAAGGAATTCCCCCCCTCACGCGGACAACTTGACTGCGTTGTCATGCTGTTCGACAGCCCGGCAGATCCCCGCGAGTACCCGTGGCGAATCACCTGGCACGCCGAACACCAGGACGAATCAACGCTTTCGTTTTTCGGTACGGATTTCAGCCAGAAGATCATCGGCCCAGGAATCGCCGCCGCCCGTTATGGCGGCTGTATGTTTCTGTTTCCGCCGCGACCAGTGCCGGACATTTTTCGCGACCCACGATTCAACTTCACCGACACACTGGAAGAAAGACTCCTGGCCGCAGCGATGTTCCACAGTCGGGAACGCCACATCGCACTCCTCAGTCACGCTCCGCCTGGTGCCGGATGGCGCCGCCTTGCACGCCGGTACAACAGGAAACTCATCCACGTTCCTCTGGGCAGGTTCGGTTCGTCGACCATCGACCAGCTGCGAATGTTTCATGTACTCAACGGTCAGCACATTCGTTCTTTTGCTGCAGACTTTATTCGAAAGCCATAGCTCTGGATGTAGGCAGCGTACCCACATGAATGGTTGATGCCTCCAGCGCGCACGAAAAAGCAGTGCGATAAGGTCCCCTCAAAGCTCCCAGCTTTCCTTAACGCACTGCTATTTTCATGTATTCTGTCGGTCCCTGCTTGCCCGTTGCCTTGGCTGGCGGAGACATCCGAAACATAGGTCGCTGAAACACGTTGTCAAATTGTGGCATTACAAAATGTTCAGTACTGCGAACGTTTGCCGGTTGCGCCGTCTGGACCAGTTCTGCCGCCAATAGAATCGCCTGCCGTGTAAGGACGTTCAGGCTCTTTCAGCGTTGGAAGCGGTGATCAGCCCTGAGTGTTCCTGAAGGCGAAACCCGATACACTGCTCCTGGTTCACTTCGCAGATCTTTCCACAGGAAACACATCAACGATGATGAAGAGTATCCTGCGCCCGCAATTCCTCATTCTAATCGGCCTTTTCATCGGCGGTCCGCTCAAAGCAGATGAGACAAAATCACTCTCTCTGATCGTTGCGGCTGCCGGCTCCGCAAACGCTCCTGCTCAGAAACAGCTACTCAAAGGAATGCTGGCTGGGCTGGCTGGACGGCGAAACGTGCCGCAGCCAGAGGGTTGGGCGGAACTTGCGACAGAACTTCAGGAGTCTGCTGACAGGGAAGCTGCCGATCTCACGCAGCAGTTGTCGCGAATCTTCGGTGATCAGAAGGCGATTGCCCAGGCCCTTGTCACTGCCCTCGATCAATCGGCCGAACCGGCACGCCGGCAGGCGGCCCTCCGCCAACTCATGCAGCAACAGAGCGAAGAGGCATCAGACAGCCTGGAAGAACTCCTGCAGCAACCCGTCATGCGGCTCGCAGCGATCCGCGGATATTCGGCCGTAGAAAATCCCATGGCCCCGACGCTGCTGCTGGAACAGTATCCGAAATTCAATGACACAGAGAAAAAGGCAGTCGTGGAAACACTCGCGAGTCGGAGACGCTACGCGGAATTTCTGCTGAACGCTCTCAGAGAAAAACAGATTCGGAAGGAAGAAATCCCATCCCACGTCGCTCGGTCACTCAACGACATCCTTGGGCAGAATTTCGTCGACGTTTATGGACAGATTCGGCAGCTCGCTGCGGATCGCCAGAAGCGGATGGCTCACTATCGCGAGTTGCTGACCCCTGCGGCCATTTCAAAAGCCAGCCCGGAACGAGGCCGGAAAGTATTTCAGAAAACATGTGCTAATTGCCACACGCTCTACGGCGCGGGCGGAAAAATCGGCCCGGACCTGACTGGCTCCAATCGGGCGAACCTTGATTACATCCTGCTCAACAGTGTCGACCCGAGTTACGACGTTCCCGAAGGGTATCGCATGCTGCAGGTAGTGACCGTGCAGGGTCAGATCATTAACGGAATCCTTGCAGAAGAAGACGGCAGCAGAATCGTGCTGAAGACGGTTGAGGACCCGAAACGGATCATTCCGAAGACAGACATTGAAGTCCGTAAGGTTTCAGACAAAAGCATGATGCCGGATGGGCAGTTCGACGCCCTAAAGCCGCAGCAGGTCATTGACCTGATCCGATACCTCAGAACGACATCCCAGGTGAAGGTGGCACCATGACGACACGCATTATTCTGACAATCAGCCTGGTAGTCCTTTGCCTGTGTCCCGCATCTGCTCACGATGACGAACACCGGAATGAGCTCCCGAAGAAACAGCATCGCACAAGTAATGCGCCGTTCCTCAAACCAAAAGAAGCGGTGGCGAAGATGGCGATCCCGGACGGCTTCGAGGTTTCAATCTTCGCTGCAGAGCCAGACATCGCAGAACCAATTGGTTTCTGTTTTGATGATCGTGGGCGTATGTGGATTGCAGAGAACTTCAATTATCGGACACGCCGCAATCACACAGGAGACCAGGTAAGCCGCATTCAGATCCTTGAGGACACAGATGGCGATGGCGTGTTTGATAAAAAGAAAACATTCACCGACAAACTGACATTCACTTCCGGCCTGGCTGTTGGGTTTGGAGGAGTGTTCGTTGGCTCGCCACCTCATCTGTC
This sequence comes from uncultured Planctomycetaceae bacterium, assembly GCA_913031625.1. Taxonomy (GTDB): domain Bacteria; phylum Planctomycetota; class Planctomycetia; order Planctomycetales; family Planctomycetaceae; genus Fuerstiella. The sequence continues at coordinate 5,976 of CAJWGB010000102.1, forward strand.
GTTCATCGCAGACAAAGACGGCGACGACAGGCCGGACGGTCCACCACAGGTATTGCTGGACGGCTGGGGCATTAACGACCGTCATGAAACGCTCAACAGTTTTATCTGGGGCCCGGATGGCTGGCTCTACGGATGCCACGGTGTGTTTACTCACTCATACGTTGGCCATCCCGGAGACGAACAGGAAGATCGCCAGTTCATCGATGGTGGAATCTGGCGATATCATCCGATACGCGGGACATTTGAGATCTTTGCACGAGGTCTTTCGAATCCCTGGGGATTCGACTTCGACGACCGAGGCCAGGGTTTTGCGACGTGCTGTGTGATCCCTCACCTGTTTCACGTTGTGCAGGGAGGCGTCTACCACAAACAGAGTCGTCCGCATGTCAACCCTCACATCTACGACGACATCAAGACGATTCGGGACCACGCCCACCTGTCAGCTCATGGAGGCGCTCGATTCTATCTCGCCGACGCCTTCCCAAAGGAATACCACAACCGACTGTTCATGTGCAATATTCACGAACACGCCGTGCTGACCGACGTCATGGTGCCCAAAGGCAGTAGTTTCATCGGAAAGCATGGCGACGATTTCATGCCAACCAATGACCTTGCATGGGTCGGATTCAGCGTTGAGATCGGCCCCGAAGGTGGCGTTTACATTCTTGACTGGCACGACACAGACGTCTGCGGGAATGCAGTTAACTTCCCAAACAGCGGGCGCGTGTATCGCATCATGCCCAAAGGAGCCAGGCCTTTTCGATGCCCGGACCTGACAAAAATGTCGGACATGGATCTCGTCGGACTGCAGACTCATGCAAACGACTGGTTCGTACGACATGCGCGTCTGCAACTGCACATGAGGACCGTTGGGGGCACGCTGGATTCGGCAGCCGTTCATGCAGGACTGACGAATCTTCTCAGGACTGCATCGGACACTCCAACTCGGCTCCGAGCACTCTGGGCACTGCACGTGACAGGAGCTCTGCCAGCTGAGCGTCTTACGACACTGTTGAAGCACGACGATGCGTATATCCGCGCATGGTGCGTTCAGTTGCTGTGTGATGCCAGTGCACAGAACGCGTTTCAAAGCGCTGAGGGGGCGGAGAAGTCTGTTGTCGGCACAGACGTCCTCGCAGAACTCAGGCGGCTGGCAACAGAGGACGAGTCTCCTGTCGTGCGACTGTACCTTGCATCTGCCGTGCAACGACTGGCGTGGCAGGACCGCTGGCCGCTACTGAGTGAACTGGCCAAACATGAAGAAGACATCGATGACAACAACCTCCCCCGAATGTACTGGTTCGGGCTGGAACCCATGGTTCCGAAGCATCCTGAGCAATCACTACAGGTTGCGATTGGCGGAAAACTCCCCGCCCTTCAACAGTTCGTCGCACGAAGAATCAGTACAGGAGAGACTTCGGCTGCAACGCCAACAACTCGGGCAAAGATGCCGGCCGATTGGCAGTGGACCATCCAGAAGGCAGCTCCCGGCTTCCGCGTACGCGATGTCGGCGAGCGTGGAGTCGTCTACCATACATCATTCAGAAACCGAACTGCCGTACAAACACACCCTCTGGACCGCAAGACTCCAAGCGCACTGTATCGCAGTCTGACAATTCCTGCGGACCAGACGACCACGCTGAGAGTTGTAGCCAGCCATCACCCGCATGGCGACTGGCAACTCAAAGTAAAGGCCGAGGGCAAGGTGATCAACGATCAGATCATCAGCAGCAAAACTGTCAGCAACAATGAGTGGCGTGAAGTGGAAATTGACCTGACCGCTTTCGCAGGTAAGCGAATCACGCTCGAGGTCGAAAACTTCCCCAACGACTGGAGAAATGAATGGGCCTATTGGCACGAGGTAAAGATCGAATCAGGGAAGTAGACGATCAACCGGACCAAACCACCGAACGATGCCAGTACTCATTGGAACAGACGAAGCGGGATACGGCCCCAACCTGGGCCCGCTAATCATTACTGCTACGGCATGGAGTCTGCCTGACAACACCGCACCCGCGGACATGTGGGGGGCATTCGACAGCGTGCTGACAAACGCTCCATCCCGCGGTGATGATCGTCTGCATGTGGCTGACTCAAAAGAGGTCTATTCCTCGTCCCGCTCCATTGCACGTCTCGAACGAGGCGTGCTTGCCTGCCTGACGGCCATCGGCGTCCCGGTCACCAACACCATCGAGTTGGGCACCAGCGTCTCCGGGGACCGCTTCTCCTCTGACTTCCTGAATTCAGTTGGTCAGCATACGGTTCCCAGCGACCTGCCCCTTAAGGCAGAACAGGAAGCCTGCCTCCAGGCCTCAGAGAATCTGAAACAGTTGTTCTCACGGACAGAAATAAAACTGACTCACGTATACAGCCGAGTCGTGTTCCCGCCTGAATTTAACGAGATTGTCGACCGAACCGGATCCAAAGGCGTGCTTCTGTCCGAAGCCACTTTAAAACTCGTGCGCCGCTGTTGGGACGAATCCGGAGCATCAAATGGCTGGGTGTACTGCGACAAGCACGGAGGCCGCAATCGGTACGATGACATTATCGGTGCCGCATTTGACGATCAATTTGTGTTTCGTCTGGAGGAATCACGCAGCAGTTCACGCTACCTCGTCGGAGACCTCGAGTTCTGCTTTCGGACGAAAGCAGAAGAACTGTTGCCGGTTGCACTCGCGTCAATGGTCTCGAAGTACCTTCGAGAAGTCGTCATGGAACAGTTCAACGCGTTCTGGCAACAACACGTTACAGATCTCAAACCGACGAAGGGTTACCCTGTTGACGCGCTAAGATTCTGGGACGACATCCAGGAAGCGGCCGACAGGCAGGGGATTCGTAAGGAAACCATCTGGAGGTCTCGTTGAGTTGAACGGGGGGTACTCGTTGCCGGGTCGTGGGCTGATACCAGAAGCGTCACAGGAAATTGCATCCGTCGACGAAAGTCGTGTGGAAGCATTGCTTCTGTTAGCCGAGACGCGTGAGCATCCGGGCGAACGCACCGTCTGGCTGCTCGTTGACCCCCGAGGCCTGAAGGCCTTCGGCTCAAATGTACTTCATGCAGCAAGGTCAATCGTCGCAACCTATTGCAACGACGGATGCAACGTCCTGGTCAGCAAGGGAAAACGTTGCATTTGCAAACAGATCGCTCACTGACGCTTCGGGTTTCCGTTCAAGCAGACGCCAACTTGGATCGAATCTCGTTCTAACCGTTTGTCAGTCGAACAGATAGCTGACTGACTCGTTGCGGTGAACGCGACGAATGGCTTCTCCCAAAAGTGGAGCCACACTGATCGTCGTGAGATTATTGAGGCCCACGTTCGAAGCCTGCTGACATGTGTTGGCCACAACAACTCCGTCCACCTGACTCTCATTAATCCGTTCCACGGCCGGTCCGCAGAACACGCCGTGCGTAGCGCTGATGTAAATGCGCCGAGCACCATGCTCACGAACGACCCGCACAGCTCCGGTAATTGACCCGGCGGTGGTGATCATGTCGTCAAAGATAAGGGCAGTCTTTCCTTTGAGGGGGCCGCCAATCAGGTTGGCCTGACGAGTCTCCAACGCATTTGCACGCCGTTTGTCGACAATGGCCAGGCTCCCTCCCAGGTTCTCCTGGTGTTGCAGACTTCGTTTGATGCTGCCCTCGTCCGGGCTGACAATCACCAGTTCATCGTCCGGAATTTCCAGTGATTTAAAGTGCCGATCGAGAATCGGGGCCGCGTACAGATGATCCACCGGAACGTCAAAGAACCCCTGAATCTGCGCGGCGTGCAAATCCATCGTAAGCACTCGATGGGCGCCCGCCTGAACAATCAGATTGGCCACGAGTTTCGATGTGATGGGGACTCGCCCTGAATCCTTCCGATCCTGACGTGCATAGCCAAAATACGGAATCACTGCCGTAATCCGCGCGGCACTGGCTCGTCGGCACGCGTCAATCAGGATCAACAGTTCCATCAGGTTGTCGTTCACCGGCGGCGAAGTTGCCTGACAGATAAAGACGTCACACCCGCGGATGTTCTGGTTGAGTTTGACGCTGGTTTCCCCGTCCGGGAAATCAGTCGTCTGCACATGTCCAAGACCGATTCCGAGGTAGTCGGCAATCTCGCCAGCCAGCGCTGGGTTGCCCCGTCCACTCAAAATGGTGAGGCGTTCGTACATGTCCGGCAGCAGCCTTCCTGGGGAAACAGTGTGGGTTGGGAATGACCTAGTGAATCGTGACCGACACCGGGGGAATAGTCAATCAGCGAGGTCTGGGCAACAGCAAGAATCCACCAATCCGAAAGGATCAATGTGAATCCCGGCTGAAAGGTCCGTGAGGGAACAATCGTAAGCAGACCGCTCAATTTGACTTCCCTGTGGAATCCCCCTACCGTTTGGCGCCCAAAAAGCATTATGTGACGACGGGTGGATTATGCGAACTCAGACTTTGGCCCTTTTTGTTGCCGTTGGACTATCCCAGCCCCTCTATGCCGAAGGCTGGGCGTCAGCGATGGTGAAAGACAGGAAGATTGATTTTGGGGTGATTGCTACCGGCTCGGAGGCAAAAATCCGCGTCCCGGTGAAGAACGTGCACAATTACGTCGTGCACATCTCTGACGTGCGCACCACCTGCGGCTGTTCCGCAGCGGCGACGGGGGAAAAAACTATTCCGCCAGGTGGTGAGACGTTTGTCGAAGTGCAAATGAACACCTCCAAATTTCGCCAGCGGAAAGACTCGAATCTCATCATCCAATTTGATGTCCCTCAATTCGAAGAGGTTCGCATTCCAATCACGGCCTACATTCGAACGGACGTCGTATTTCAACCCGGAGCAATTCGTTTTGGCAATATCGACCAGGGAGTGGGAGGCACAGCCAGAATCCAAATTGCATACGCCGGCCGCGCAGACTGGGACATCGAGAACATCAAGCTTCCGAATTCATCGCTTAAGGCAACGCTTAGCGCGCCTCGACGTGAGGCGGGACAGATTCACTTCGAACTCAGGATGGAACTCGCCCCGACCGTTAAGTCCGGACCGCTTCGAGACGTAGTGACCCTCGTGACCAATGATGCTCGCAATCCGTTTGTTCCACTCATGGTCGAAGGCAACATCCTGCCGGACATCACGGTCACGCCAGCGGTCATTGATCTGGGACGGGTTCAGGTGGGTGAGAAAAAGCGTGCTCGAGTCGTCCTGAAAGGCAAGAAGCCATTTCAGGTGACTCGAGCTGTCTCGCGTCAGTTTCCAGACGAACTCATCCTCGAACTGCCCGGAAGTGCCAACAAAGTTCAGCTGATTCCGGTCGACTTTACTGCGCCCAACGGGGAGGGACGCTTTACTGAGGACGTTACGCTGACGGTCCAGGGCCGCAAGGACCCGCTCAAGGTTCGGGTAACGGGTGCAGTCGTCAAACCGTAGAACCCAACAACTGCCGTGCTTCCGAAGAAACTCGGTTCGGGGTTCGGGCATGCTGTACGTGACTGGAGATCTCATTAAACGGTAAATCTCGGCAACTCTGTAAACTATCTTCCGTCGATTCCCCAGGCACCACTGGCAGAATGGGCCTCCGCAGAAGACAATAGTCAGCATTGTTGGGCACGGCTCTCGCAGGTATACAGTGCCACTCAGTTCACCCGGAAACCACTCGGCCCAAGGTGTCATTATGGCTCTCATGTTGTTCGCCGCATTGCTGATACTCTCTGCGTCTTGCTCTGCGCAGGATAAAGAATCAGCAACTCCGGTTGTTGCGATTCCTGATCCCAAACTTGAAGAACTCATTCGCCAGGTTCTCAAGCGACGCGGTATCGAGAAGGACGAACTGGCGGCCGAAGACATGGCCAGGATCTACTACCTCAACGGGGCCGCCAGAGGAATCAAGGATCTGACTGGACTGGAACATTGTGTCAGCCTCCAGGAGGCTCATTTCCCAAACAACGAGATCGTCGGCGTAGCCCCCCTGGCAAAATGTGTGCGAGTCAGAGTTCTCACACTGACGAACAATCAAATCCAGAACATCGAACCCCTTAAGCCAATGGTTCAGCTTCGGGCCCTTCGCCTGGAGCAGAATAAGATTGAGAATGCGGAGCACCTCGCCGCACTGACGGAACTCACAACTCTCCGGCTGAGTAACAATCCGCTGAAGAGCATTGACGGGCTCGGAGGCCTGACCCGACTGCATAGTCTCGCGTTACGATCCACGGGACTAAAAGACCTCAACGTCATCGCCAAACTGCCACAATTAGGGATGCTTGACCTGCGCGACAATGAACTTGCCGACCTGTCTGCCATGACAACCCTCACAAAAATGCGGTTTTTGTTATTGGACAACAACAGGGTCAGCGAAATCAGTCCGCTGCAGGACCTCGCAAAGCAGCATCCCGATGCCTCCTCCCTGATGGTCCTTTCCCTGACCGGTAACCAACTCGGCACTTCCGAAATTGACGCGCTGAAACGGGCGAGGTATCGGGTGCAGTTTCGGCAGCCGCAGACGGCAGGCGGAACAATGTAGGCAGTCCAGGAAAGGGTGCGCACAGGTGCCCTAATTGCGGACTGCACATTTCTGAATTTTGCACTGGAAGATTGTCCTGGTTTTACGTCTCATCACAGGCGTTCAAGCAACGCAACATGACTCACTCTAAGCGGAGGCAGGTCGATGACTCGTGTCTGGCAACTGACGGGATGTTTGGCGGCACTGATTATATGTGCCCAGAGTGCAACAGCTCAGGGATTTGGCTTTAGCGTGACGACCGTAAATGGCGTTCCGATGGGCGGCGGATTCACGGTCATCGGGGCACCTGTGCAGGGCAACACATATGTTCGCCTTGGTGTGAATACCTGGGCCTCTCATCCGGCTACCGGAAGCAGAGTGCTCGGTGGCTTCCAGCAAAACAATATCTTCCAGCAAGGCGCAACGGGTGGCGGTGGGTTCAACCCCGGGGGCTTCAACGCAGGTCAGGGGAACTTCAACGGCGGCCTCCAGACCCAACAGGGGCCGACTCCAAACCAGTTCATCACGGCAGCGTTGAAATTTGATGCCAACGGTGACAAACGGTTTGACGCCAAAGAAATGGAGAACGTCGCGGTCGCAGTGATTGCAGAATTGCGGCGACAAAAAGGTGGCAAGGGCATTGCTGCCCTGAAAAAGCACACCAGGACCGAAAACAACAAGCCCCCCAACACAAAACAACTCGTCGACACGTTTGTAACTCGGTGCTTCACCTTTGACGCAGACGAAGACAAAGTTCTGGACGAGAAAGAAACCCGACTCATGGCCAGCGCTCTGATCAAGGCCCTGATCTAGCGTCTTGATTGAGGAATGCTTTCACGAACGTTTTGACTGGTTCGAGGATAAGGTCAGCAGTGGCTGTCCAGTGCAATGGTTTGCCCTTGTCGTTGGGAGTGTCGAGGTAAGCTCTGATCGCTTGTTCTCATGCTGCGACACTCCGCAAGACGCTTCTCTGCATTCGTTTCTGGTGAGCACGGGCGGAGCATCCACCGAGTCTACGACGGCATAGTGTCATCACTGCGGGGTTCACAGATCCGCAGACACACGGCCTCAACTCCAGCGGACTCTTCACCAGCTGGTCGAAGCACCAATTCGTTGTGTTGTTCGATCTGCATGGTGACCTCAAACAGCAGGATTTCTTCATCGAAGGCCTCAATCAGATCGTGCCCGTTGCACGTCACCTTCAACATGCCCGAATTCTCAGTTCGATGAACAGCAACAAAGAGCCGCGTCTCATCGCTCAATCCGGTCGGGCTGTGGAATCGCCTTCGAATGGCCGTCCCTTGCGATAAGGCCTGAGGAAGGGTCACTCTGTAAGTTGCCGCGTCCTCGAGGTGTTCCCATGGGCCGGCAAGTCTGATTTCATGCATTTTGGTTCACAGATGGGATCCAGCGGGCGCCACTTGGCCAAATGCCATAAGTCACTCCCAGCAAACACTTTGCGCCAACACGTTTCACCAATCAGATGTTGACCATCTGAAAGCGTCTGACATACGATGCACTTCTGCGCACGATGCGCTGCAATCCGCCAGTCTGGCACGTCATGGATGATGTAATGAATTCAGATGCTGAGCACCAGCCGGATGTCGTTCCGCTAATCCAACTCGACCGTCTCCGCAAGGGGCAGGCGATTATTCGTCGCGAAGCGGAAGCCCTCAACTTTGTCGCATCCCATCTCTCTGCGTCATTCACCAACGCCGTTTCTCTGATCGAAACATCGACGGGCGCCGTAATTGTGACCGGCGTTGGCAAAGCGGGGCTCATTGGCAGAAAAATTGTCGCCACCATGGCCAGCACCGGCACACGGGCATTCTTCCTCCATCCCACTGAAGCACTGCACGGAGATCTCGGATGCGTCGCCGACGATGACGTGATTCTGGCCATTTCCAACAGCGGCGAGTCTGAAGAAGTCCTGAAGCTCCTTCCGCCCCTCAGACAACGCAACATTCCAGTCATTGGGCTCACCAGAAACGCAGATAACAGCCTCGCCCGCGAGTGCAATGTGGTCCTCGAAATTGGACGGCACCAGGAAGCTGGTGATCTGGGACTGGCACCAAGCGTCAGTACAACTGCAATGCTGGCAATGGGAGACGCTTTGGGCCTGGTTCTGAGCCACGCGCAGGGATTCAGTCAGCTGGACTTTGCGCGATTCCATCCAGCGGGCAGTCTCGGAAGGAACCTCTGCCCTGTCAGAAAGGTCATGCGACGCGGGACAGAGGTTCGTATCGCATCAGAAACGGAGACTGTCCGTCAGATCCTGAGTGATCTCAAACTGCCTCAGCGAAGAACGGGCGCTGTGATGCTGACCGATGACGCTGGAGCATTATCCGGTATCTTTACGGACAGTGACCTTGCTCGGTTATTTGAAAACCGACGAGAACACCTGATTGACGGCCCGGTCTCAGAAGTCATGACGCCGAACCCCTCAACGACAACCCCTGATGTCCTGCTGCCGGTTGCCGTCAGACTAATGGCCGATCGAAAGATCAGTGAGCTGCCGGTTATTGGTAACCACGGAATACCGCTGGGACTGCTGGACATTACGGACGTCCTTGATGTCGCTCCGGATCCAGTCCAGCCCGTCATCGGTGTTGTTGGACCAGCATCCCGTCACGCCGAATCCGCCTGAAGAGAAAGCAGTCTCTGTAGTGCCGGTCTACGACACAAACCGTCGATTGATCATGACCACGGGAGTCACCGTCGGCATATGTGTGCTGTATGGTCTCTTCCGCGTTTGCACGTCTTCATTTCTGGACGTCGAGCGGAACAAGTTTAAGCCCCGGATGCAGGCCGAAATAGAGTCGATGTCCCCTGCAGTGAGAGCGGATGTTGAGAAGTGGTTCCTGGATCACAAATGGGTGTCCACCGCCGGTAAGTTCTTTCGTGATGAAGGTCGCTATCTGTTCTGCCGAGAACTGGAGATTGCTGACCATCGCCAGTCCGTGGTGGTCAGTCCGGTGGCCATGATGTGGCGATCAGAAGAGGACGGTGTACCTGTTCGAGTCGTGGCCGACGCAGCAAGGCTGTACACCGACGGAGAGTTCTCGCTGAATGGAAGTTCTCTCGGCACCGTCACACGAGGCGTAATCTCGGGGAATGTTCAGTTTCGTGGACCGGACAATCTTCGTATTGACGGTCGAACGTTTCACCTGAATGACAGTCCGAGACGGCTTTGGACAACAGAGCCGGTGGAATTTCAATTTGCCCGGCACAGCGGTCGCGCACTCAGTGGCGTGCGTATCACCATGCAGTCCGACACAGATTCCGAAGGCGTCTCTGCGATTTCCAGAGTTCAGATGAATGGTCGGGTTGACTGCAGCTTTCATCTGGCCGGGCGACGCGCGTCCGACAAACCCCAAACCCTCAAAGTCAGAGCTGCCCGAGGTTTCGTCTTTGACAATTCTGCAGGTTTGAAAACCGGAACATTCGCAGGCCTTACGCCTACAACCGGCACAAGATTCAACCTGCGACCAGATAACGAAGTCTGGGTGCAGCGGGTCGACGCAGACGGAAACATTGATGAACTCATCTGTCCGGAACTCCGCCTGACATTTCGAACGGCACTCGACGAAAAGACGGGAGAGCAGAAGCCAGACGAGCTGCAGCTGGAGCACATCCAGGCGTGGGGGAGACTCGTTGAAATTCGATCGCCTCATCGTGATCTTCGGCTCTTCTGCAACGACGTCCAGTACGGACTGGACCAGAGGCAACTGGACATTCGTTTCACAACTCCTCCGGCATCTGACAAATCCCGGTATGTCCTTGTTCGACAGGGCCGTTCGCAGATGAAAGTTGCCCACCTGCGAATTCAGCACACCGAAGACCAGACGCTCCAGAGGCTGGAATGCCCCGGAGTCGGCCAGTTGATTGCCGTGGAAGAGCAAAGGAAGGATCGAACCGGACGCATCATGACCGCACGCTGGTCAGATTCACTCACTGTCCAGCAGGCCCCCGGAACAGATGAAATGTTCGTTACCCTCGCAGGGCAGGGAAAGCTTGAGGAACTCACTGAGAAGGTCTACCTTGCCGCTGACCGGATCGGACTAACAATGAAGCAGGACCCGAAGGCAAAAAAGACACTGAATTCTCCCAACTCAGACCCGTCCGGTCTATTCGACGGCATGACCCCGAAGTTGATGACAGCTTCCGGTAACGTGGTTGTTCGCACTGCTGAGGGAACAGGGAGCATTCGGGACGAACTGACGGTCCGATTCCTGCGGCCCGCACTTTCTCAACAGACCATTCAAACAGTCTCCCTGATTGAGCAACCGGCCCCTGTCGAAACTGATTCCGACCCTGGACTCGATCGACATAACGTTGAAGGCGGCTATTCATTCTCTTCGCAGACAGCCAGCGCTGAAGTGACGCTCCCTGAACGTTCAGAACCGGGAAGTAACAGAAAGCGACAACAAACACCCCCGTTCTCGCTCTGGCTGGAAGGCAACGTCAACGTATCTCGAAAGACGGACGTCCCATCTGAGAATTTTGACGCCAGGGGCAATCAACTGCATGCAGTTGGTAAGTCGACCAATGAACGCTCCATGAAACTGTTTGGGGATCCCGCGACCGTTGAAAGCGCAGATCGCCATCTTGAGGGGGCCCGGATCGATCTGCACGAGTTGCAGGAATACGCCGACGTCGCTGGCAGTGGCCGAATCCAGTTTGTCACTGACCGAGGCCTCGACGGAAGTAAATTGAGCCGCCCTGCCCCACTCAACATCTACTGGAGTGACCGTATGCAGTTTCGCGGACGGTCTGCCACATTTGTTGGCCAGGTACGGGTCGTCCTGAAAGATGGTGTCACCCAGGATGCAGAACTTCAATGTGCCGGCATGACGGCTCACTTTGCCGATGACGTCACATTTCGGGCATCTCCGTCTGAAAAGGGAGAAGCCGTCTTCAGTGCGGAGGAGAAGGACAAAGACAACAGCCCCCTCGAACGGCTCGACTGCCACGGCACCGTTACTGTCCGCATCAAAGAGCTTGCAAAAGGAAATCCGGTGAGTCAGCACAGAGCAGAATTTGCTGATCTGACCCTCAACATGCAGACCGGCAACTATAGTGCCACCGGCCCTGGAACGCTCGAATCTGTGGCTCCCGACCGCAAGAACCAACTCGGCGGACGACCAACAGTTCGAGTGCGACCAAACTCGGGCACCAGGACACGCGAATCGTCATTCGTTCATGTTCGAACTGATTTTGTCGGTACCGTGAGCGGCAACATTCACCGGCGTGAAGCCAAACTTTCTCAGAATGTCGTGGCCATCATGGTGCCGGTCGGGCGACTCGACGAAAAAGTGGACCTTCAGGAAACTCCTGCCGGCGACCTTCCCGATCGATCCGGCATCATGCAGGCGGAGCAACTGACGATCAGCGCCTCCCCTGACTCAACCGGCAAGCTTAACTCATTCACGCTCATAGGAAGCCGGAACGCTCGTCTCGAATCTCGCAACCTGTCAGCCAGTGCCGACATCATCACGTACGATCACGCTAAACAACAATTTATCATCCGGGCAGAGGGCAGAAACAAGGTGACCGTCAATCACCGGAGTGGACCGTCCGGTGAGTTTAATCGCACGTCCGGCAACCGCTTTGAGTATTACCGCAATCGTAATCAACTGAAAGCGGACCAGTTTAGCGGGCTTGAGTTCCAGGACTAACGGCATCCGGCAGCACCGCTCCCTTTGCTGCAGAAAGACACCTCCGGCATGACAGGCGTGAATTGCCTGCAACGCTCAGTGACGTGCCCCTTCCACAGGAGGGTAAAGCAACTGCTTCCAGCACGAATATTGACCACGTCGCGGTTCCACTCCCTTAACCTGCAGCAGATGGAGCACGCGAACACCCTACTCCGGCAAGACGACTGCCCGCTCCGAAGCTCTCGCAGAGTCAACGAAGGCGTCGAACGCTTCTTTCACCGGCGTTCGACGAGCTATGGACAGTACTTCGCCAAAAAAGGCATCCCGGTTCTGCTGATACAACAGATCAGCCAACTGTAGCTGCACTGCAGCGTCAAAATCAGACGCCATGTGAATCGCACTCAGAGGATTTCCGTCCGCTGACCGCCAGATTCGTTTTGCGTATTCTGCTGCACACTGGAACCGGCCATCCCCATCTGCATCGACCCGAACGGCGCCGGACAGTCCCATCATCTGAGGATTCCAAACAGCCGAGTCAGGCTGATACGGACGCGCAATCGGCCACCATAACCCTCTCATTCCTGGCCCGGTCACGACGACGCTCACGAGGTAGTCGTGCCTTGCCTTCGGCAGCTGAAAGGTAAAACGTTGCTTCAGGTTTTGTAGCTTTGATTCCATCAATAGCAGTTAATGTATTGTAGGTATATTCTCCCATAATTTTGTGAATATTTCTTGTAACTGTGAAATATTCATCCATCTCATGACTAATTTCAAAACCTGCTACAGCAGCATGTTGAATTGGAGTAGATACTGCAGTGTATTCAGTTGCAAGAATTTTTTTGAATTGAGCTTTTAGATCAACTGCATGTTGAGGAAATATCACATATCCTAATCGATACCCCCCTGCTGCATGGGATTTTGATAGTCCGTTTGTAACAAAAGTTCCTTCAGGATAGATTTTTCCCATACTAACAAATTTTGAAAAATCATATGTAGTTTGAGCATAAATTTCATCAGAAATTACTGTAATGTTTAATTCTCTACAAACATCTGCAATCTCTTCTAATTCCAATTTGTTGTAAAGCATTCCAGTAGGATTGTGTGGGTTATTTAGAATTAGTATTTTTTGTCTATCTTGTAATCTTAGTGCTAAACGTTTAAGATCATTTGGGGCAATTTTTCCAGTTGCTCTAGATGATAGCATGTGGAAATTCTTTTTCAAAAATCTAATTTGAGGCAAATACCCTAACCATGCAGGAGTTGGCAAAATTACAGTCCCATGTAAAATTTCCAAAAGATTGAAAATTAGCTCTTT
>CAJWGB010000103.1 GCA_913031625.1 uncultured Planctomycetaceae bacterium
ACCGACCAGTATAGGACTTTTCCCCCTTCACCGTCAGGCGCGAGACGTCGACGAAGATGATGACTTTGGTCTCGGAGTATTCGGTGAAGCTGTTCCGGAAGTGCAGCGCGATCCTGATGATTCCGAGACAGTAGAATCAGACGGCGAGTCGGCGCAGGAAGACGATCAGACTGAGGAGGCCGGCGAAACCCAGGAGTCAGGTGGTGGACTGCTTGGGCAGTTGATCGAGGAAGCTCGTCAATCCGGAGGCGAAGCATCGACAAGCATTCGTGTCAAAACAGAAGCAAAGAAGTCGGAGACTCGACCGTCAAAAGATGTCCCTCGCGATGTGATCGACCAGTATGAGCCGGAGTATGCGATAGCCACAGAACAGTTGCCGCTGCTGTTTTCGTTTCGCAGCATCAACTCCATCTACGCGATGTATCTGGCGGAGCACATGCATCTGGCCAGCTACGAAGAACGGCTGCAATTACTGGAAGCTGCTCTGGATATGCCGTTCTCAGTGCGCCGAGGTGTTCGTGTGCCCCTGCACGATAAGATGCCGCCGGGACCTCTGGCGACGGAGTTTGCAGACAGGCGACTGCTGTCCTCGGGGCTGGCAACGCCCGACGAACTCAACGGTTATCGAGATGAGGAGACAGGGCGGTTTGTTCCGCCACTGATGATCGCCGACAAGATCCATCTGCTGTTCCAGTCGGACTACCCTGGAATCCACGACGCGCGCAGCACGGCTGTCTGGTGCGTGGGTGATCTGCTGAGTTTTGGGGGAGACTTCAATAAGTTCGTTCGCGCCAGGGAAATGACCAAACAGGAAGGGGTTCTGTTTCGTCACTGTTTGCGAATGATTCTTTTGTGTGGGGAGTTCGCCCAAATCGAGCCCCCAAACCTCGATCCCGTGGCATGGCGCAATGACCTTGCCGAGCTGGCAGCCCTGTTGACGGACTCGTGCCGGGCCGTGGATCCGGACAGCACGGATCAGACACTCAACACGCTGGAAAATCTGCGAGCTGATCCCGATGATCTGGTTTGAATCCTTCCTGCAATAGATGAGAAAACGATGACCATCTCCCGCCGAAAAATGCTCGCCTCGACTGCCGCCGGGGTTTCTTTCCTCTCTGCCGCACGTGCCGCACATCCGGCACCTGTCGATGACTTTAAGTTTCGCTACATCGTCGGCTCTTCAATGTACGGGTATCTGTATCTCGGAGAGATTCTGCCGGAAGTGGCAAAGTGTGGTGCGGCTCATCTGGACATCTGGCCCAAGAGCCATGGCAATCAGCGGGAGCAACTGGAAGACCTCGGCGAGGAGTTGTTTACTTCAATGCTGAAGAAGCACAAAGTCGAGCTGGGCTGTATCACTCAATACAAACTGGGGCCGTTTGGTTTGCAGAACGAAATGCGCGTGGCACAGAGGCTGGGCTGCACGACGATCGTAGCAGGCGGGCGCGGCCCGAAAGGGCTGAAAGGCGCTGAACTAAAAAAAGCTGTTGCCGGGTTCCTCGAGCAAATGAAGCCGCACCTTGAAGTGGCCGAGGAAACAGGCGTGACAATCGCAATTGAAAATCACGCGAACAACCTGATCGACTCTCCCGATTCACTCAGGTACCTTATTGAGCAAAGGGCATCCAAAAATATTTCCGTCGCCCTCGCGCCTTATCACCTTCCACAGGACAGCCGGTTAATCGCTGACCTGATTCGGGATCTGGGCAACGAGGGAATCGAAATGTTCTACGCATGGGAACATGGGGACGGCTGTCATCAGCGTCTTCCCAAAGAGCAGGAACTCAAGCAATTGCCGGGACGTGGCCCGTTCGATTTCGGGCCTGTCGTGCAAGCTCTGAAGGAAATCAATTATGACGGCTGGACGGAAATATTTATGCACCCGGTTCCACGAGGAATTCCAATCATGGAAACAGCCGCTCAGGTCACTGCGGAGATTAACAGGTCGCGAGCGTATATCGAAAAACTGGCGTCATAAAACCTTGGAGCGATCTTTGGATTGAGAACCTCCAGTTGGCATGTAGTGGATTTCGCCAGAACTCCCGCTTCAACCGTCAAACGCAGCCTGGCGACAGATAGGCCGTATGGATATGAAGGGCTGTGTTGAGTTCAATCTTCGTATGTCTAACCACATAAAGTACGAGGTTTCATGAGACGATTGCCTCTCTGTTTACTGATTATCCTGTGTCAGTCAGTGACTGCAGACAGTCCGCCACTTCCTGCCCAGCCCAACATCCTGTTTGTCCTGACTGATGATCAGGGCTGGTGGGACCTTGGTATGCGAGGCAACAAAGACATCGAGACTCCGGTACTCGATCAGTTTGCTGAGGAAAGTGTGGACTTTACCCGGTACTACGCGGCTCCGGTTTGTGCGCCGACACGAGCCGGCCTGATGACGGGACGCTATTGTTTTCGGACAGGATTGTATAACACGCGATTTGGTGGAGATACACTGGGTATCAATGAAATCACGATTGCTCAGGTTCTGAAGCAGGCCGGCTATCGCACTGGCTGTTTCGGGAAATGGCACCTCGGAAAGTATGCGCCCTATCAGCCTCACCTGCGTGGCTTTGATGAGTTCCTCGGCCACTACCATGGACACATCGACGAGTACGATTACCCAGACCAGATTGTTCACAATGGGAAACCAGTCGAAGCTCGACGGTACGTGACTGATCTGTTTACAGACGCAGCAATTGAGTTTATTGAAGCAGGAGACGACCGTCCCTGGTTCTGCTATGTCCCGTTGAATGCACCCCACTCACCGTGGGTCGTTGGCACAAGTCACGATGGGCAGGCGCGAGGGGATGTATTGATCGCCAAATACCTGAAGAAGGGGCTGGCGCTTCGGGAAGCACGAATCTACGCAATGATTGACATCATTGATGAAAACATGGGCCGACTCCTGGAGACGCTCAGGCAAGACAAACTGGCAGAAAACACCGTAGTGATTTTTATGACCGACAATGGTGGGGTCAGCAGGCACTACAAGGCGGGACTCCGTTCCAACAAAGGCTCGATCTATGAAGGAGGCGTTCGAGTGCCGCTGCTTGTTCGCTGGCCGAAACAGTTTCCGGCGGGTGGTGAAGTTGCCGCTCAGTGTTCCCACGTAGATCTGTTCCCCACATTTTGTGAGCTCGCAGGTGCCGCAGTTCCCGACGACAGAAAGATTGACGGCAAGAGTCTGGTCCCGCTGTTGAGAGCTGGAATGGGTGCCAGGCATCACGACTACGTGTATCACGCCTGGGACCGGTACTTTCCCAATCCGGATTTTCGCTGGGCTGTCTCCGACCAGCGATGGAAGCTGGCCTGCCAGGTGGCTCGCACGGGATCGGCCGCACGGGTCTCCGCAGATCCACAGATCAGTTCCAATAAGCCATCGCGTTCAAAGTGGCAGCTCTTTGATCTTCAGAATGATCCCGGCGAGAAAACGAACCTTGCCAAAGCTCACCCGAAAACAGTCGATCGCCTGCGGGTCGAGTTCCTGCGATGGTTTGAGGACGTCACTGACGGGGTGACTTATCAGCCGGTACCCATTCCGATTGGACATCCCTCGGAACCTGTCGTAGAGATCCAGCCGAGCTGGGCCAAATGGCAGGGAAAGAATATCGAGTATGTCTTCCGTGGATATGACTGGGACACGATTGAGGGCTGGAAGGATAAGGGAGAGGCTGCCACATGGAATCTCGATGTGTTGAGTCCCGGGACATGGGAAGTGGAACTCAGCTATGGACGATCTGCTCGCGGAGGTGGCACGCTGAGACTGTCGGTCGGAGATTCAGTCGTTGAGTGCTCCCCACCGCCAACACCCACAGCTGACGTCTTTGAGCGGACGGTGATCGGCCGTTTGGCGATTGATAAGGGCGAGGCAATTCTCAAAGCAGAAGTTGTTTCCGCCCACGGAACCGAATTGATTAGACTTAATCGACTGTTTCTGCGTCGCATTGAGCCGTGATGCAAATAATCATACTCACAACACACGCACCAGCTATTGCCTCAAAACATCATAGATCTTGAAGGAAATCCGGAGATGAAGAACGTATTGGTCATGCTGCTTCTGGCAGCATTCATGACAACCAGCCTTAACGCCGCGGATCCGCTCCCTCCGTTGAAGAAGTCTGTTGAGGACCCGGCCACTGGACTTAATCTGCAGCCGGGGTTTGCTGCCGAGTTGATTTACAAGGTCGAC
Organism: uncultured Planctomycetaceae bacterium; assembly: GCA_913031625.1. GTDB lineage: Bacteria > Planctomycetota > Planctomycetia > Planctomycetales > Planctomycetaceae > Fuerstiella. The sequence goes on from CAJWGB010000103.1 coordinate 4,190, forward strand.
AAGAGCAAGTACGGCTCCTGGATCACTCTGGTGTTTGACGAACAGGGGCGACTGATTGTTTCCGACCAGGGCGGCGCTGGAGTATTTCGTCTCACGCTGCCTGAAGTCGGCGAGCAATTCTCTGAGGAGAATATCGAGAAGCTCAACCTGAAAAATTCTGTTCAGGGGTTCCTGTTCGCGTTTGACCATCTCTACATGGTTCGATTTGGAACCCTGTCGCGAGCGCCAGTGTCTGCGGACGGTGAAATTGGCCCCGAAGAAGTAATCTCTGAGCTGAACGGTGGCGGTGAACACGGTCCGCACTCGGCAATTGTTTCGGAAGACGGCAAGAGCATCTACGTCATCGGTGGCAACATGACAAAGACGCCGGAGCACGAATTCTCGCGGATTCAGCGGAACTGGAAGAACGATGTCCTGCTGGGCCATTACGCGTACGGCCACAACGCAGGCGGAAAAGCGCCTGCCGGATTCGTGATGAAGTTCAGTCCGGACGGCAAGCGGCGTGAGTTGATGCACATGGGATATCGTAACCCTGTCGATTTCTGTCTGAATCGTCACGGCGAAATGTTTGTCTATGACGCCGACATGGAATGGGATATTGGCGCCCCGTGGTATCGCCCAACGCGCATCAACCATGGTGTGTCCGGCGGCGAAAACGGATGGCGAGCGACGACACAGAAGTGGCGCAAGTATTACGCGGACACGGTCGGCTCTGTCGTGGACCTGGGGCCAGGTTGTCCAACAGGCGTGATTCCCGGAACGAATGCAAAGTTCCCAACGCACTATCGCGACGCACTGTTTGTCTGCGACTGGACCTTTGCGACGATGTACTCCATTCACCTGACACCGAAAGGTTCGTCCTACACGGCTGAAAGCCGCGAGTTTCTGTCGAACACAAACGGTTCACTGCCACTGACTGACGTACAGATCGGGCCGGATGGCAACATGTATTTCACCGTTGGCGGGCGTGGCGGACAGTCGTATTTGTACCGAGTCTACTACAAGGGCAACGAATCGACGGAGCTCGCGAAACTGGACAATACGGGGGCTGAAGCCCGAGCGACACGTCATCTGCTCGAAGCTTTTCACGGGCATGCAGATCCCACGGCAGTGGCTGCCGCCTGGCCCTACCTCGGGGACGCAGATCGGCATCTTCGTTACGCCGCGCGGATTGCTGTCGAATGGCAGGACCCGGCAACATGGGCCGAAAAGGCCTATCAGGAATCCAATGATCTCATTGCGATCCATGCATTGCTCGGGCTCAGCCGACGCGATGTCGAAGGGAGTTTGCCGGAGATCCTGAGTCGACTCAATAAGGTTGATTTTGGATCGCTCAACAAAGAAGGAAAGCTTGCGCTGTTGAGAACCTATGCCGTGGCAATGAGTCGCCATGGGATGCCGGATGCGGCGTTGAAGAAAGCCGTGGGCGACAGCCTGGATCCGCATTTCCCCAGTGAGGACGACAACATCAACGAAGAACTTTGTCGGGTGCTCAGCTACCTCGAGCATCCCAATGTTGTGGCCAAGACCGTGGCACTCATGAAAGTTACGAAGGCGAAGGCTTCGGAGTACAACGCTGATATTCTCAAGCGAAACGCCGGTTATGGCGGCAAGATTCTTCAGTCGATGGCCAATTCGCCCAACATCCTGAACATGCACTTTCTGTTCTGTCTCAAGGATGTCAAAGCTGGCTGGACCATGGAGAACCGTAAGTTCTACCTTGGCTGGGTGAAGGATCTTGCGTCACGCAACGGAGGCAATATGTATCGCGGCTACATCGACAAGATTCGTGAGGCGGCGATCAATTCCGTACCTCAGAAAGACAGGCTGGCGTTGAAGTATCTGATGGGAGATATCAAAACTGTTGATATAGGTTCCCTGCCGAAACCGACCGGGCCAGGCGTTGAATGGACGGTTGAATCTGCACTCAAAGTGTTGACGGAACACAAGCTGACGGGACGCAGCCTGGATAACGGCAAGAGAATGTTTATGGCGGGGCAGTGTGTGGCGTGTCACTACCTTGGGAACACGGGCGCTGGTGTCGGGCCGGATTTGACAAACCTTGCAAAACGTGCGGACTATAAGTCGATGCTGGAGTCGATCATCACTCCTGATCTGGTGGTGTCAGACCAGTTCGCTCAACACAGCTTTGTCCTGTCCAGTGGCAAGACTGTTGCAGGGCGCATCGTTTCGGAAGAGGACGGTGAGGTCGCTGTGATGACGTCCGGAATCACACCGGACAAGTTGACTCGATTCAAAGCAGCAGATGTGGAGATCAGGCAGCTTTCTAAAGCTTCTATGATGCCCGCGAAACTGATCAACGGCATGAACGCCGAAGAGCTGAAGGATCTGATTGCCTACTTTGTATCGCAGGGCAACCCGAAGCATGCCGTCTACAAGCGGCCCAAGACGGTCAACCTGTCCGTTAAGAAGCTGAATATTGAACTCATCACTGCTGTGTACGGAGCACCGAAAGACTCCAAAAAGGGCATGGACGTTCGAAAAGTGCTTCAGCAGCAGCTTGATCTCCGTGACTACAATTTCGCGATCAGCAATGATCTGGTGGGTAGAGATCCCGCACCGGGAATTGTGAAGACTCTGACCCTCAAGTACACACTTGATGGAAAGACCATCACAAAAACGGTTCGGGAGAATGAGACTATTCAGTGGAAATAGTCACTCCTTGGTTTCTCTTGTGAAACCTGTATGGACTGAAGGTGACCGGGCCGGTTTCATTCTGATTCCGGTCCGGCAGTGTTTTGAACTCAGCAGTGGATCATGTCCAGATCTGTATTCATGACGACAATGATTGGCCTTGTGTGCCATTCATTGCTCCCCGGACCTTCTGACCGAGCCCACGCAGAGGACGGGTTCAGGGAAGACGTTGCTCCGTTTTTTAAAGCCCATTGCGTCAGGTGTCATGGCCCCTCAAAGAGCAAGGGGGGCCTGTCAGTTCATACACTCGACGGCGACCTTGCTTCCGGTCAGGACGTAGAGGCATGGGAGTTGGTCCTCGACATGCTCGAGTCGGGTGAAATGCCGCCTGAAGGTGAATCCCAGCCGAAAGAGGCTGAACGCCTGGCGGTTGCCACGTGGATCCAGTCCGGGCTGCGTAAGTATGTTGAACGTGCCAGCAGGGAGCAGCCTGAGCCCACCGCGCGACGACTGACGAACGTTGAGTATCAGAACACGATCAATGACCTGCTCGGTTTCAGGCTGAATCTGATCAGAAACCTCCCGGAGGATCCGGTCAGACCGTACCACTTCAACAACACATCGCAGTTTATGCTCATCGGTCCGGAACAAATGGATCGGTACAAGGAGAACGCTCGGCTGGCAATGGCCAGTGCGATTGTCGACCCTGGTGAGCCGATGGTTTACCGCCGGAGTCAGTCATGGGACCCGAAGGCGGAGGGCAGAAATGGCATGACGCAGGCCGAGATACCTGTCTATCAGGGGCCAGGTGTCGGTACGAGGACATTCAGCATCAAGCAATTCCCGTCGAAGGGGGAGTACCGTATCCGCATCAGAGCAGCTGGCAGTTTCCCGGATGGATTCAATGAGGTGCCGCTGCGACTGGTGATGGGGACCAACCTGCGTTCCGATTCCGGAACGGGTAATTACGAGCCAATTGGAACAGTGCATCTCACGAACGGCGCTGACGATATCCGGGAATTCGAGTTCCGTGGACGGATTGAGAACCACCCTGTCCATGTCGGCAAGGTGACCGCAAAAGGGCAGGAACCGTCGTACTTTGTGATCACCGCGCAGAACCTTTTTGACAACGGTGAGCTCAATGACCATCGGCGGAGCGCGTTCGATGCTTCGTGGAGCGCGTCCGTTCCGCGGGTGGTCCTGGCATCGCTGGAGTTTGAAGCCCCCGTGACTGATGTCTGGCCCCCGGAACACCATACGCGCATTCTGTTTGACTCGCCGCTCAGAACACAGGATCCGGATGCATACCTGCGGGAAGTCCTTAAACGATTCATTTCGAGGGCATTTCGCAGGCAGGCGACCAGGGAGGAGATCGAGCGTTTTGTCAGGATCTACGGTCTGTTTGAGGGGGAGTTCGATACGTTTGAGGGAGCCATCCGCGAGACACTGGCGATGGTGTTGATCTCGCCACAATTCCTTTATCACATTGCATCAACTGACCCTGCAGACAATTCACAGTACGCCCTCGCGTCGAAGCTCTCGTACTTTCTGTGGGCGAGTATGCCAGACGAAGAACTGTTCCGACTTGCAGAGGAACGCAGACTCGACGACCCCGCCGTTATTGAACAGCAGGTTACGCGGATGCTGGCTGACGATCGCTCCAGTCAGTTCGTCGAGAATTTTGCGACGCAATGGCTCAGTCTGAACAAGATGAAGTCAGTGAATATCAATCAGGATCTGTTTCCGCGGTTCCTGTACTACGTTCACGTCGGAGAACGTCGCGGGCAGGAGGTCATGTTTCGTCCAACGATTCGCGACTATATGCACACGGAAAGCGTTGGCTTTGTGGGTGAGTTGATCCGACGAAATGTCAGCCTCCTCAACATTGTCGACTCAGACTTTGCATGGCTTAACGAGCCACTCGCGGCGCATTACGGGGTGAAGGGTGTTACGGGACTCAAGTTTCGTCCGGTTCCGATCAGTCCGGAACACCATCTTGGCGGCTTGCTCACGCATGGTTCTGTCCTGATCGGCAACGGGACTGGATCGGCGCCGCATCCGATCTACCGCGCTGTCTGGCTGCGTGAAGCGATTCTTGGTGACAAAGTGAAAGAGCCGCCAGCTGAAGTACCAGCGCTGGTTGATTCGGCTGGCGATGCCGCGGACACAGCCGTCACCATTAAGGACCTGCTCGCCAGACACCGCAACGTTGAGAGTTGTAATGACTGTCACGTGCGTCTTGACCCCTGGGGAATTCCGTTTGAACGCTATAACGCGGTGGGGCAGTACCAGCCAAGGGTCGCGAAGGAAGGGACGCGAATCAGCGGATTTAGTCAGAAGCGGCACAGCGACTACGCCGGCTACCGAAAGTACCTCGACTCGATCTACACAGTCACTGTTGAGGCCGATGCGCGAGTGCCGCACGGTCCTACAGTCAACGGGATGCGCGAATTAAAAGAATTCCTGCTCGAGCACCGTAAGGACGATATCATTGAGAACGTGATTCGTCGGTTATTGACGTATGGCATTGGTCGAGAGCTGACTCTTCGGGACCGATTCTCGGTGGAAGAGTTGACTCAACAGGCCGCGGACTCCGAGTACAGACTTCGGGATCTCATGATTGCGATCTGCCGAAGCGAGTTGTTCAGGACCTCTGTTTCAGTGGGGAGGTAGGGAAAAGAGATGGCGCGTAAATCCTGGAATCTGGATCGGCGAGACGTAGTCAAAGGTGCGGGCATCGCCCTTGCTCTGCCATTGCTCGACAGCATGACGTCGGATGCTGCCATCAGATCAGCTGTTCGCCAGCCTCCAAAACGCATGGTCGTGACATATATCTCATACGGGGTCTATGAACCTCAGGCGGAGGATGGTAAGCACCATGACTGGAGCTGGTGGCCCTGCGACAGGCCAGGCGCACTGACCTTCAATAAGTCGACTGCGCCGTTCGAGCCACTCAGAGAGTATGTCAGCTATCTGCGCGGGCTTGACCATCCCGGCGGATATGGAATGGGGGGGCACAGCAGCGGTGATGTTTTTGCAACCGGTGCAGACATGTCCGGCTCGGAAACCAAAAACAATATTTCCGTTGAACAACTGGCTGCGAAGGTCCACGGTGACAAGACTCGCTACAGCTCCCTGGTTCTGGGGAGTGAGGGCGGGACCGGATCCTACGGAATGGCTAAGACGCTTTCACATTATGGTCCCGGCCGTCCGATTCCGGCGATGCATCGACCGCAGGAGATCTTTAATCGGTTGTTCCGTCCTTACGCTGCAAAGACGGTCAACGACGTGCGGGCTGAGCTGAAACGGGAGGCCAGTGTGCTGGACGCCATGATGGAGAACTACCGGCAGCTGCATGGTAAGCTCGGTAAAGCCGACCAGCGCAAGATGGAAGAGTATCTTCAAACGGTTCGCGCTCTTGAACAGCGGGTAGAACGGACGAGCGCCTGGACTCATCAGCCACTGCCCAGGGTTGATACCAAAGGGCTGAATCTGGAGGCAAGTTACGCTGACCCGGTCGAGTATATTCGCTGCATGTACGACCTGCTGTTCCTTGCCCTGCGGACTGACACCACACGGTTTGCGTCCTTCATGACTGAGAGTGAGCACTCGACCGGCAACGAAGTCGGTGCGTTTGCGACCCGTGTGCTGGGTTACAAAGGAGCCACCCACGATATCGCGCATAAGCGTCCTGCGGAGTCAGGACTGTGGGACAACTGGCGCGCACAGCAACACGCCTATTTCCTTCAGCGATTGCGTGATACCAGCGAAGGTGATGGCAATATGCTGGACAACACGGTTGTACTTTGGGGCTCGGCACATCCTCATGGCTCACACAGTACAAAGCAATACCCGATCCAACTGGCGGGAGGGAACAGGCTCGGGTTCAAACACGGCATGTTCCACGACTTTCGTGGCAATCAATGGAAACCACTGTCCAACCTGTTTGTCTCAATGCTGAACGCCGTTGATGTGCCCGTCGAAAAGTTCGCTGACAGCACCGGCAACTTGAGCCAGTTGATGGCGGGCTAACGACTGTTCCACAATCTTCAGGAGAAGTACTGGAGACGAAAGACCATCCTGTGCGGTGGTCTTCTCAGTGAAGAGCACAGCGAATACGGCAAGACACAGGATGAATGTTCGATTTTCCACCGAGTCAGGAGTATGTCCTCAACGGGCTCAGGCTTCAGTCCGGGACATGGAGAAAGGGGTTACCCTGCCTGGCAGGACCGTCAGGGGATGCTCAGTTGCGTTCATTCCGGTCTGGTAGAAAATCGGACTCCGGGAGCTAAACGTGTGTATGATGGTATTTGTCCGTATTGCTGGCATCTCTGTCCGTTTTGGGCCTCTGTTTCCGGGAGGGGAGAGGCCTCGGGCTGTGACAATCGCTGCTCGAAATCCCATTCTCTCTTCCACATCAGGAGCTGTAATGAAACTCACCGTGGGTATCTTAATCGTTAGCTTTGGTCTGCAGTCACTGCACGCGGACGAGAACACACAACCTGAGAAGAAGGAAGTTGTCACAGGCCGTATCTGGATGCGGAGTTACGATTTCAAGGAAGCAGAAAAGAAGATGGAGTACGGGCTGTACGTCCCCCGGGATTATGACGCGAACAAGTCCTATCCACTGATGGTCGCGCTGCATGGGCTTCACAGTAACCCTCGTCAGATTCTGGGATATCCTGGCTTCACTAAGCTGGCTCAGGAACACGGTTACATTCTGGCCGCACCAATGGGGTACAACACCAAGGGCTGGTATGGAGGCCGTGGTCAGACCTCGCGACGCTGGAATCCGGAGAACCTGGGGGAACTTAGCGAGAAGGACGTGATGAACGTCCTGAAAATCGTACGCGCTGAATTTAATGTGGATTCCAAACGAATCTATCTGATGGGGCATTCGATGGGAGGCGGCGGCACATGGCACATCGGTATCAAGTACCCTGACATCTGGGCAGGACTGGCACCAGTCGCCCCGGCAACGTTTCGTTCTCCCGGCGACCTGTCGAAGATCAGGACGACTCCCGTGATTCTCGTGCAGGGCGACAAGGATCGCCTGGTTTCCGTTCGAGGTGCTCGGCGGTGGGCATCCAAAATGAAAGAGCTGGGGATGACTCACAAGTACATTGAGGTGAAAGATGGCAATCACGTCGCGCCAGCGATCACTCAGCTTCCTGCGATCTTCGAGTTCTTCGCGAAGCACGCAAAGGAGGTACCGTCAGGCAGCAAAGAGCCCGCTGCCAACGAGTGAGCACTCTGCCTGAGCGTAATTCTGCCGGAAGAAAACGGAAATTTCTGCGTTAAACTCGACGTGGACCGGAAGAGGACCCATGAGGAGTAAGAATGGCAGAAGCAACTGATCAGCAATCCCAGCCCGAAGACCTGCATGAAACGTTTCTGCGGTTGTGGATGTGTCACGAGCCGGAATTGCGGGCTTTTGTGCGGTGCTGTTGTCCGAAGGCGCAGGAAGTCGACGACATCATGCAGGAAGTCAGCATCGCGGCTCTCCGAAAGTTCTCCACACTGGACGACCATGCTGCATTTGGAGCCTGGGCCTGTTTGATTGCTCGGTATGAATTGCTTTCGGCGCGGCGGAGGTTTGCACGAGATCGGCTGGTCCTGTCTGAAGATGTTTTGGAGCTGTTGGCTGATGAGGGAAGTGAGGAGTTGCATTTGCGTCAACACCAGTTGAAGGTTCTGGATCAGTGCATTCAGAAACTGCCCCGTGAACGCCGAGAACTGACACTCGCAGCCTATGCGAAGGACACAACGATTCGTGACATGGCGAGGCAGCTCAATCGAACGGAAGGATCGCTGTATCAGTCCCTCGCGCGGATTAGAATGGGGCTACATCGCTGCATGACACTGGCATTGGCTGGAGAGTACTCATGACAGATGATGAAATTAGCCTGCTGCACCGCTATCTGGACGGGGCGATCACGCCGGACGAGATCGCATCGCTGGAGGAACTGCTGCGGGGCAGTTCGGAGGCGCGGGCGACCTTGCGATCACTGGCCACAATTGACGCGAAGTGGCAACAGCTGGCAGCAGAAGAGGCCTTCGGCCAGGCGACTTCTGTGATGGAAACCCGAAGCGCAAGCGAAGGAGCCGGACCAGTTGATCACACAGAACAGCACCCCTCACTTACGCATGGGGTTACCTCAGCCATGTCCCCCTTAGTCAGCGGCCGACGTCACATCCCACTCTGGCTGACGCTGACTGCGCTCACCGCCGCACTGGTGGTTGGTGCCATTGGCTGGTTGCGAACTCCAGGGGGCTCGCCGACCGGGGAAGAGCGTGGCGTTGCGAGAGTCATCAGGATCGAAGGCGACGGTGCCACGGGCCGGAGAGTCAGTGTCGTCGACGGACGTGAGCTGTTCGCTGGCGAGGAACTCAGTATGCAGCGAGGCCTGATCGAACTGGCGTTTCGCGAAACCGGAGTCCATATCGTTGCGACAGCTCCGCTTCGCATGACACTGGACAGTAATCAACGAGTCTCACTGCATGAAGGACAGGTCAAGTTGGTGGTCCCGCCGCAGGGGGTGGGTTTTGTTGTCGACACGGCTCAACGAAAGTTTGTTGATCTGGGGACCAGCTTTGTCGTCACAGCCGGTGCAAAGGGCTCAGAGGTTCTGGTTCTCGATGGGCAGATTTCGGTCGACGATCACGATGGCACGACGGGAGACCTGATGCACGAAGGGGAATTCGCCAGGTTTGATCGTGACGGCAGGATTGAGAAGCGATCACCTTCCCGCCTTTCACTTTCGCTCCCCGAACTTTCTCTCCCCGCCACGATTCCGGGGCACGCCTCGTTGCAGGGAGTGATCCTGGGTTACGATGACTCAGCTGAGATTAAGAAGAGTAGTCCGCATGAGGACCTGCTGGCACGCGAATTGTTGCCGTTGATTCAATCTGGATTCAGGGACAGCTCGAAGATTGCAGCATTCCGGCAGGGCAAGCCACTTGGTTTTCGGGGCATCGCTGGAGCCTTTCATGATTTTCCGGAGCGAACGGGTCTTGCACCATACGCTCGCAACGGAGGCTGGGTTGCGTGGTACAGCGGACAGGTGACGCCTCCTCATGCGGGGCGTTACCGATTCTGGGGATACGCAGATAACCATCTTCTGGTGGCGATCAACGGAAAGCCTGTCTTTGAAGGATCCCGACGCGATTCTTCCTTCCGCGGGCTGGGTATTGAACGCACTGATAATCCTGCTCTGCCGTGTCTGATTGCACGGGCCGGGTTTGCGTGCAGTGACTGGGTCGAAGTGGAGAATGATTCGGTTCAGCTTGACATTCTGTTTGGAGAAGTCGGCGGCAACATCACGTCCGGTCTGCTGCTTGTGGAACGGGAAGGTGAGAGCTACGAAGAGACACTCTGGGGACAGCCCCAATGGCCCCTTTTTCTGACCGAAACTCCAGGGGCTGAGGAGGCTGCCGAATTTAGACGGCTCGTGAGGCACCTTGAGCAGAAAACAATGGGCTCGTTCTCTGTTTCCGAAGCCGCGGTGTGGAAAGTGGCGGAGTAGGTTTCAATACGGATTGAAAGCTGCAATCTTCAAATTTTCCCCGTTAAATTCGTTGGTGCGTGGCAGCGGTCTGTTGCCACCTCAATGTTGACACCGCTCAGAAATGATTCCACAAGAGGATGCTGCAGGAAGTACCTGATTGATGAAACGCTTTACGATACTGACGCTGCTGTTTGCTGTCCTTGCGGCGACCGCACAGGCACAGGAATTTCAGTCCCTCTTCAATGGCAAAGACCTCTCTGGCTGGGACGGGAAGTCGGAATTCTGGTCCGTCAAAGATGGTGTGATCTTTGGGCAGACCACGAGTGACAAGCCAACAAAGGGCAACACATTCCTTGTCTGGCAGGGGGGGGATGTTGCCGACTTTGTGTTGAAAGCAAAGGTCCGGTTTACAGGCAACAACTCCGGCGTGCAGTATCGGAGCGAGCTGGTTGGGAATCCCAAGGACTTCGTCGTCAAGGGCTATCAGGCTGACCTGCATCCGAAGCCTGAGTTCTTCGGGATGCTCTACGCCGAGAAGTGGCGAGGGATTGTGGCGCAACGATTTCAGCGAGTGGTCGTTGGGGCTGACGGCAAGTCGCAGGTCGTTGGTGAAGTTGGCGACAGGGACCAGAAGCTGGTGGACAGTGAATGGAACGAACTGACCATCATTGCGGTTGGCAATCGGCAGATTCATCAGGTCAATGGTGTCACGACGATGGACCTGACAGACAGTCATCCGGAAGCGAAGCGAAAAGGAATCCTCGCACTGCAGCTTCACGCCGGCAAGCCAATGACGGTCGAATTCAAAGACATCCGACTTCGTCATCTGAAGGGCAAAGACGCGAAGGCGGCGATCGATGCCGTGAGCGAGAAGGCGGGCAATAAGGCCACGCCTGTTCAGCGAATCAAACTTGCGAAGGGGTTCAAGGCTGAACTGCTCTACTCAGTGCCCGGCGACACGCAGGGGTCATGGGTGAATCTCTGCGCCGACAATAAAGGACGTCTCATCGTCAGTGATCAGTTCGGCGGGCTCTATCGAATTACTCCACCGGACACCGGTGAAATGCTCACAGCCGCCGACGTGCAACCAGTGGCTGCCGACATTCGGGCTGTCAATGGCATGGTGTGGGCTTTCGGTGCCCTGTATGTGGGTGTTAACGACTACGAACGAAAGATTCCATCTGGTCTCTATCGAATCACGGACAGCGACGGCGATGACAATCTCGACAAAGTTGAACTGTTGCGGGCAATGGACGCGCGCGGCGATCATGGAGTTCACGCCGTCGTCCCCAGTCCCGATGGGAAGTCATTGTTCCTGATCACGGGCAACAGCACGAAACCAACACAACTCGCGGAAACATCGCAGGTCCCACAGGTATGGGGCGAAGATCATCTTTTGCCGAGTTTCCCCGATGGTCGTGGCCACAACCGGGGTGTGCTGGCGCCGGGCGGCATCATCTATCGCATCGACCCGCACGGGAAGAACTTTGAGGCATACGCCAACGGGTTTCGAAACATCTTCGATGCGGCATTCAATCGCGATGGTGAACTCTTCACCTATGACGCAGATATGGAGTACGACTTTAACACTCCCTGGTATCGGGCGACACGAATCAACCATGTCACGAGTGGCTCCGAATTTGGCTGGCGCAACGGAGCCGGCAAACGGCCGCCATTTTACGCGGACAGTCTCCCCGGGATTCTTGATATTGGACCCGGATCACCGACCGGCGTGACATTCGGATACGGCGCGAAGTTCCCGGCAAAGTATCAGACCGCACTTTACGCACTCGACTGGAGCTGGGGGAAACTCTACGCCGTTCACCTGAAGCCGGACGGTTCGAGCTACTCGGCAACCAAAGAGGAATTTGTGACAGGGGCTCCTCTGCCGATTACCGACGCGATCATTCATCCAACCGACGGTGCGATGTACTTCACCATTGGCGGGAGGAAAGTGCAGTCGGGACTTTACCGTGTAACGTATGTCGGTGATGAATCCGTAGCGGAAGTCGTTGAGACTTTCGGCGTTCCGTCAGAACCGACACTCCTGAAGAGTTCTGCTGCGGCAAGAAAGACACGCCACCAGCTTGAAGCATTTCACGGCCGGCAGGATTCAGCTGCTGTTGAAACGGCATGGAAGCACCTCTCAAGCAGCGATCGATTTATCCGTTGGGCCGCTCGCACGGCAATCGAACATCAGCCTGTTGAGACATGGGCGGACAAAGCACTTGCCGAGTCGGACTCGAAGATTCAGGTCGAAGCCCTGATGGCAATTGCCCGCGTCGTGGGAGTCTGCCCGCAGCATCGAAAAGAGTCGAGTCAGGCGGTTGATACGAAAATGCGTGACCAACTCCTGGCTGCTGTTCTGGCGATCGACTTGTCGAAGCTGGATGTTTCCAGTCAGCTGACGCTGCAGCGGACAATTCAGATCATCCTTTCGCGATTTGGACGTCCGGATGATGGGACGGTCGAGAAACTGACCGCCGCTTTGGATCCCGCTTTTCCGGCTGCCTCCCCCGAATTGAACTGGCTGCTTTGTGAAACGCTTGCCTGGCTGCAGTCACCGACGGTTGCGGCAAAAGCGATGACACTGATTGATGCTGCTCCGACACAGGAAGAACAGGTTCAGTACGCTCGCTCAATTCGATTTCTGAAGACAGGCTGGACCGAGGATTTGCGGACGGCATACATCGAATGGTTCCTCAAGGCTGCCAACTACCGAGGGGGAGCCAGTTTTGCAAAGTTCATTGAGTTCATCCGCAGGGACGCTGTAGCATCATTAAGCCCGTCTGAGAAAAAGTCTCTGAAAGAGATTCTCGCGAAGAAGCCCGCACAGAAGACGGCTCTCGAAAATCTTGGTGCAATCTTCGAGGGACGACCACAAAAGAAGTGGACCGTCGACGAGCTGTCACAGGCAGCCCGCTCGAACCTTAAACAGCGGGACTTCCGTAACGGTCGAAAGATGTTTGCCGCTGCAGGATGTTACGCCTGCCACCGCTTCAACAATCAGGGTGGCATGACGGGGCCGGATTTGACGACAGCCGGCCGCCGGTATTCTGCTCATGATCTGCTCGATCAGGTCATTAATCCCAGCAAGGTGATCAATGACCAGTTCTCTGCCGTGATGGTTGTGACTGATAGAGGCCTTGTTCACAACGGAGTCATTGTGAATCTGGGTGTCCGAAGAGATGGCGATGCTTTGGTTTTGAATACAGACCTGACGGATCCCAACGCCAGGGTAACCATCGATCGCAACACCATTGAGGAACTGGTCGTTTCAAAGACATCACCGATGCCTGCCGGCCTGTTTAGTCGACTCACGAGGGACGAGATCCTCGACCTGATCGCCTACCTGATCAGCGGTGGTGATGCGAAGCACGAGTATTTCACGATTGACTGAGTCGATTTGTTAGTGCAGGCTTGAGGCATCTCCCAGAGAGTCACTACTGCACAGAGTTTCTCCATGAGGCTGTTTCCCCTTCGCAGCGTTCCCGGGTGCCGCAAGTAATGGCACGAACCCCGTGAGAGATTTTTCCTGGTTTTCGGGAAACAATCGCTGTCCATGTGTCATTACAGGTGATGACCAGACCAGAAGACGAACTTGAGGCTGCCAATGCCACCGAAAAGGTGCAGGTGCTGTTTGTACGCCATGAGAATTCGATTCGGGCTTTCGTGCGGGCTCTGCAGCCTTCTCTTTCTGATGCAGACGATGTCCTTCAGGAAACATTTCTGACCGTTTCCCGGAATGCTTCGACCTTTGAACCGGGAACGAATTTCGTGGCGTGGGCCTGCGGAATTGCGCGGCTCAAAGTGCTGGAGAGTTTTCGGCAGAAGAAGCGGGCCAACGTCCTCAGCGAGGCTGCCATCAGCGCATTGGCGGAGGATGCGCCCTTGCCTGAGTTGTTGCGCGAGAGAGAAGATGCCCTCGGAGGATGCCTGGAAAAGCTGGCTCCAAAGGTGCGTGATCTGTTGTGGCGGCGCTATTCGCGGCGTCAGAGTTCGGACGAGATGGCGGAGGCCGCCGGAATGACATCGAACGCCGTTCGGGTGGCGCTTTCGAAGGCACGCGTTGCGTTGCGGGATTGCATTAGCTCTCAGATCCAATCTGCCCAGTGAATGACATGATGAAAGAGAATGACAACAGCGAACTCGACGCTCTGATCGACGCCTGTCTTGACGGTCGAATGAGTGAGGCCGAGGCGGAACGACTGAGCCAGTGGATTGAAGAATCCAGTGAAGCTCGACATCGATATTGGGAACTCGCTTCTGTTCACGGCATGATCGAGCAGTCGATGCAGAGTGCATCCCTGAAGGCTGCGACCGGAGAAGAGTTTGTAACGCGGGATAAAACGGAGGAGCGTTTTCGCTGGTCGCGAATCAGCTCAGCTGCCGCGGGGATTTTGATCGGGATCTTCGGCGTTTCCATGGTGTGGGCCTACGCAGTTCCGCTGGTGAGTCAGCCGCAGCGCGAGAGCAAGGAGATTGTTTTCGAAAGTTTCGAAGACCCCGAAATGAGACCGTCAGGGCGTTTTCCAACAAACGCCAACCAATGGTTCGGCAAGATGCTTTCCGTTCCCGGAAAAGTCGTGATGCCCGCAGTGGAAGGAACCCGAATCGGTAAATTTGAAAACGTGCCCAAACACAGGTTTACCTACGCTCGCTACGTCGTGGATCTTGATGAATACGCCGAGCCGAGTGACAAGCACACTCGATCGATTGAAGTAAGCGGCTCTTTCTTTTCACCGGACCTGGATCCAACTTCGGTTTTCCGGATTGACGTGGCGGCTGACGATCTGCTGAACGGCTGTCACGAACAGCCCGGCCGCGACGATGGGATCCTTGGACAGGTGCGGCATCGCGCCATGTCCACCGGAGGAGTGAAAACACACTTCGAAGTCATCGCTCGAGGCCATGTGGGGAACGTCGTGGATGACGAACTTTCCCGCCTCGACACCGGGCCAGTTGTGCAGCCCGAAGAT
>CAJWGB010000104.1 GCA_913031625.1 uncultured Planctomycetaceae bacterium
ATCGCCGATCTCGTCGGCAGCTTTTGCTCGGACTTTTTCATGACTGTCGTTCAATGCGTACACGAGCGCGTGCATGATCTCCGGATGACAGCAGCAGTCGAAGTAGTCGCTCAAATGATGAACGGCGTTATATCGTTGCTTGGCGTAGCAGGCTGTCATCGATTCGTGGATCAGCTCCGCAATCTCACAACAGCGAACACGACTGTGGCAGGTTGAGTCTGTGCAGGCTGGATTGCAGCAGCGTTTGTTGCAGCCCTCGGCGGTGCAGGAGTCACCTTCCGTGCATCCGTCCGTTGAGCAATAGTTTGGTTTGCACGGAACGGGAATATTGCTGAGTCTCCGCTGATGAGTGAACCTCGGCGGGCAACAACCGGTTGTACAGCCTTCGGGAGCACACGAATCGGTTGTGCAGCCACCCGACGTTGTCGCGGGACGAAAGCAAAAGAAGTTTTCAAACAGTCCGGCTGGACTGGCTGAACACGTGAGAAGTGTGGCAAGCAGGCCCAGAGAAATCCATCGCATGGCAACGCTCCTGGCAGTTCAAACCGGCGCAACCTATACAGACAGGATGCGCCCGAAAAACGCTATCGTCTGCAGAATGATTGCGGCTTGAACGACACGCGAGTGCATTTCGGCGGGCCGGTACTAGCAGTCAGGCAGTCTGGGAAAACTGCCTCGGGTCTGCGTGCAGAATCAGCTGCCCGGAGGCCTCAGAGTGTGAATTCAGGAAAGCTGGGAAGACGCTTTGCGAGATCCATATCGCAGCGGCTGTAGCGAACAGGTGGGGCTGCTCTTTGTCTCACCGGGATACGCTCACGGATTCTGCGTCATTTATGAGTGAGTCAGCAGACTTCGGCTGCGAATGCACTGAATACTATTCTCCACAGGACGAATGAGCCGTGCTCTGGAGCGCCCCGACCATCGTTATCGAGTGGCCTGTGACAACCCCTCAGGTGTCCGAGAAAGCTGCGGCTGATACCCGGCTTCTGCGTGTTTCTGGTGCTGAATGAGGTTCGGCACCAATTACTTAACGGAGAGTGGTTGGCGTTTAGTACTCGGAAGTCTGAACTCCAGCCGCGAATTCCATGCTCTCGAGGATCCCTCCAGGTTTTGGAATGCCCGTTTTTGCCCTGAGGAAAGCTGTCAATCGTGTAGTGATATTGGTAGTATCTCCGCCCTTCATTCCGAGACCTGTCTGGATTCGCAGCGGTGTGCTGCACAGACAAGCCTGAAACGCGGACCCCGAAATGTCAAAGAAGCGCCTCGAAAAACGTGCAGAGCTGGAAGCTGCGGAAAAAGCCGGGAAGACCGGCAAGGCAGCTAAGAAAAAAGCCAAAAAGAAAGCAGCCACTCGGTCTCGCAAGAAGAAAGCTGACACTCCTGCGCGACGACGCCTCGTCTGGGTGGTCTACAGCAGCACGATGCGAGAAGAGGGACGCTATCTTTATCACGAACGTGATAAGGCAGAAGAAAAGCTAAACGCGCTGCTGGCAAAGGGCAAACGCCGCTACTTTATCCAGCCGATCAAAGAGCCTCTGGATTCAGACGGTAATCCAATGGTGCCGGACGACGACCCACCTGCCAGGAAAGCTGCTCCGGCTCCGGAGCCCCAGGAAAAAGAGGAAGCCGAACCAACCGCTGATTCAGCTGATGACGCGGCAGTTGAGGCCGACGCCGACGAAAGTGTTGGTGAAGCAGATATCCCCGACGCCGGCGTGGCGGACGAAGACTCGTAAACGGGATTCTCGATGGAATCTGAATCTGCTCCCAGCTCAAGGTTTCGTGAACTGTTGCAGGAAGTAGCTGCAGGAGTCCCCGATGCCGCTGACAAAATTGTCAGCGAATACGGGGTTCACATTCTGCGTGCAGTTCGCCGGCGAATGAATCGAGGGATCCGCGAGCAGTTCGATTCCGAAGACTTTGCCAAGGCCGTCTGGGCGTCATTTTTCGGTCATCTCTCGATCGTGTCCCGATTTGGCTCCGAAGGAGAACTGGCTGGATTTCTGTGCCGCATGGCTTCGAACAAAGTCATTGACGCCGGCCGCCGACGGCAGGCACGGCCGGATCAGCAGGCTGCTCTCATCGACAACGTTCCTCCAGTGGTTCACGACGAACGAGTCCGAGTTTCTCAGCCCACTCCCAGTCAGTTTGCTGTGGCAAATGAACAGTGGGAGAATCTCAACAATGCCGCTGGTGAAGATCGCCAGAAACGGATGTTGGAGCTTCTGCGAGCGGGCGTGGATCGCAGCGAAATTGCAGCCAGAATGGGAGTGTCCGAGCGGCATGTACGCAGGATTCTGTCAAGGATTTCCGAAAACTCCCGGACGACCGGGGGGTAACCCTGGAATGTCCCAATCGGACATCGCGTAATGTAGTCCAGTGGGATGTCTTCGATGCACGTGAAATCCCGGACACCAACAGCCGGCTGGTACAGCAATGTCAGACGCGGAAGATGCTCTTAGGGAAGCGCGAGCCCTCGTCGCACGCTGGTCGAGGACCGGTCGATTGAGCAATTTTCTGCAGCTGGCCTGCTGAATGAATTCCCCACGCTTCGACAGTTCCCCTGCTGCGTGATTGACCTCGCCTACGAAGAATACTGCCGGCGGCGTGAGAGTGGGGAAGAAGTTCATGCCTCGACCTTCGTGCGACAGTATTCCACTGTCGCCCAGTCGCTGTATCGCGTCATTGAATTTGATCAGGTTCTGCACGATCACCCGTCGCTGGTGGAGGGAGTTCCTGAGGATCGGTGGCCGGTCGAGGGAGATCCGTTCGGTGGGTTTGACCTCATTGTCGAGATTGGCAGAGGCGCACTTTCTCGAGTGTTTATTGCACGGCAGCCGGAACTTGGTGGTCGACAGGTCGTAGTGAAAGTGTGTGTCCGCGGAGAGGTGGAAGCAGACTTCCTGGGAAGACTTCAGCATGAATCCATCGCGCCGATTCACTCAGTCCACCGGGATGATGCCACCGGGCTGACTGTCATCTGTATGCCACTACAGACGAAATCCACACTACATCAGGTTGCGGAAATGCAGCCCCCGCTGCTCAAACCATGGACGGGAGCAACTCTGAAAAAGGCGATCATCGCAACATCGCCGGACATCCCCGGCGCCGCGGCTGCCGTTTCTGAGAGTCTGCAGATTGCTGACCGGGATACGATGGCGGTGATGGCCATCAAGTGGGGCATCAGTCTTGCGGAAGCGCTCACATACGCGCATCAGCAGGGTGTGTTTCATTGTGACGTTAAGCCGGGCAATGTGCTGATCCTGAACAATCTGGAAGTCCAGTTGCTGGACTTTAATCTTGCTGCCAGTGCGGCTGATCCTGTGCGTCTGGCTGGCGGTACGTTGCCTTACATGGCCTCCGAGCAGCTGTTGCAGATTCTTGATGATGGGCAGGAAGTCGAGATTGGGCCGGCGACAGACGTCTTTGGTCTCTGCGCAACACTATGGCACATGGTGGCGGGGGAGCCGCCGTACGGAGTCGTCGCAGATGCGGCGTCGCGAAATCAGGCTGCTTCAAAAATGCTGGAGCGGCAGAAGCACGGAATCCGGGAAGAGCGAGTCGAAGCTGCCAGCGAGTCTGTCGCCGGCGAGGTCGTGACCACACTTCAGCGAGGCCTGAGTTTCGCGCCGGAAGACAGGTTTGCTAACCCTGCTGATCTTGCCCGTGCACTCTTTGAGATTCTACCCAGTGAAATCCAGAGAGTCCGTCGTCGTCGAGCCCTCGCTACGATACTCGTTGGTCTGGGGGCAGTAGCAGCGACCGGTTTCGTTGTGCTGGACCTGCGTGCTGTTGAGGATGCTCGACGAGCAGGCCATCGGCTGATTGCCGATGGGCAGTTTACGGCAGCGGAAGAGAGACTTGCCCGCTTTGTGCCGGATGATCAGGAAGCCTGGTTTCTGGCCCTTGTGGCCCGGTCATGTCGCCTCGAATCACTGGACTACAGCAAGATGCAGGAGGATCCGCTGCCAAATCTTCAGTTGATTCGTGGCTGGCAGGACCTTGTCACAGAGTGGCAGCAATATCGGAAGGCCTATCCCCGGGATGAACGCGCCTGTTTTAACCTTGCTTTCGTGCATCTGGAATTCGCCCCTATGGCGAAGGCGTACGCAGAGAGTAACGCGGAGCTCGGCAAGGCGAAATTGTTGGGCCTGAAGGAGCCACGTGCTGCTCTCATTCAGGATATTTTGAATCTTCGGGCTCGTGCGGAACGTGGGACGCTGCGGGACGTTATTTCAGAGTTTGAGCGACGCCTGGACGAAGTCGAAGACCGGACGCTGACACGAGGTGAATTCTTATGCTTGATTGACTCGATCAATCAGTTCCACATCTCACCTCCGGGCGCCGCGTCCACCCGACGCCTCAAGGAGGTGGCAGAAAGACTGGTTGCCTGCCTGCGGGATCCGGAACGACGTCTTGCGGAGCCAGCAATTGCTAAGTGGATTAAATTCCCGAACGAGTTCGTGCTGGAAAAAAGCGAGTTAAGGCGTGTGGCGAGGGAGGCGGGCAGGAGTTCCGGGTTGGGAGAGTTCAATCGTCTGCGAAACGTACTGATTGGTGCCAGCTCAGCTCGGTAGGGGTTGTCTGTCGCTGCCATTTCGACCATTGTGGCAGACAGGGGTGAAGCTGGGGGTGCTGTGCGTAAGTTGTTTTGTGGTAGCACTTTGCGGCACTGTGTGCTGATTGGCACGGCATTAGCAGAAATGCGTGCAAATCATGAGTTCCTGCCAGTCGGGCAGTTGAATTCGAAGAGGTAGTACATGATTCGGCAGGCTCCCCGCGGGTCAGTCAACTAATACCGGACGACGAAGTTGAGGAGAAATTGTGGCTAAATTACTGACGTTCGACGAAGACGCACGCAAGGGGCTGTTGTCCGGCGTTTCCAAGCTTTCTCGTGCCGTCTCAAGCACGCTTGGTCCCCGTGGACGTAATGCAGTCCTTGATAAGGGATGGGGAGCTCCCAAAGTCACAAAGGACGGTGTGACCGTTGCCGAGGACATCGAGCTCGAAGATTCCTACGAGAATGTGGCCGTCCAACTGGTAAAAGAAGCAGCGTCGAAGACAAACGACGTTGCTGGCGACGGAACAACGACGGCGACTGTTCTGGCCGAGTCTATCTACAAGCATGGTTTGAAATACATCGCTGCGGGTGCCGGAGCGATGGCACTGGCACGCGGCGCTCAAAAGGCAGTTGATGCTGTTGTCGAAGAGCTCGGCAAGATGTCCAAGCCTGTGAAGAGCAACGACAAAAATCAGATTGCACGAGTGGCCTCCATTGCCGGTAACAATGACTCGGAAATCGGTGAGATTCTCGCGGATGCTCTGCTAAAGGTTGGCAAGGATGGTGTGATCACCGTTGAAGAGGGGCGCCATGCGACCACTGAGGTTGACCTCGTTGAGGGAATGCAGTTCGACCGTGGTTATCTCTCTCCACACTTTGTCACAAACGAAGATGATCAGGAGTGCGTGCTTGAGAACTGCCGGATCCTGATTCACGAAGAGAAGATCTCCACTGCGAAAGATCTCGTCCCGGTTCTGGAGGCAATCTCCAAGGGGAATGAGCCACTGTTGATCATTGCCGAAGATGTCGAAGGCGAAGCGCTGGCGACGCTGGTTGTCAATAAGATGCGTGGAATCGTCAAGGTTGCTGCCGTCAAGGCACCTGGCTACGGCGATCGTCGTAAAGCGATGCTGGAAGACATTGCCGTTTTGACTGGGGGCAAGGCAGTTTTCAAGGATCTTGGAATCAAGCTGGAAAACGTTCAGCTGTCCGATCTTGGGAAGGCCAAGTCAATTCGTATCGACTCCGACAAAACAGTCATCGTCGAAGGTGGTGGCAAGAAAGGCGACATCTCTGGTCGTGCCGAGCAGATTCGACGAGAGATCGATCAGACCGACAGCGAGTACGATCGGGAAAAATTGCAGGAACGGCTTGCGAAGCTTGCCGGCGGTGTTGCTCAGATCAAAGTCGGCGCTGCTACTGAAACGGAAATGAAAGAGCGTAAGGACCTCGTTGATGACGCTCTCGCAGCGACGCGGGCAGCCATTGAAGAGGGGATTGTTCCCGGTGGTGGTGTCGCTCTGTTGCGATGTGCTGCTGCTCTTGAAGGTCTCAAGCTGAAGGGCGATGAGGCTCTCGGTGCTGAACTTGTTGGCAACGTTCTTGAGATGCCGCTGCGAATGATTGCTGAGAATGCCGGCCTGGACGGTGCTGTGGTGGCAAATCGTGTTCGCAAAGAGAAGAAAGCGACTTACGGATACGACGCACTGAACGACAAGTATGGCGACATGGTTTCGTTTGGTGTTGTGGATCCTGCCAAGGTTGTTCGTACATCGCTGCAGAATGCGACGAGTGTGGCTTCTCTGCTGCTGACCACAGACTGCATCATCGTTGAAGAGCCTGTCGAAGAAGAAGACGATCACCACCACGACGATCACCACCACGATATGGGTGGCATGGGCGGC
Organism: uncultured Planctomycetaceae bacterium; assembly: GCA_913031625.1. Taxonomy (GTDB): domain Bacteria; phylum Planctomycetota; class Planctomycetia; order Planctomycetales; family Planctomycetaceae; genus Fuerstiella. Next base: position 6,466 of record CAJWGB010000104.1, read on the forward strand.
ATGGGTGGCATGGGCGGAATGCCTGGCGGGATGGGTGGCATGCCGGGCATGATGTAATCCGTGCTCGTTTCTGTTAACTCAACTTCCTTAATAACACACAGATAAACCTGAATCATACGGAGTATGACTAAAATGAAAATTAATCCTCTTGACGATCGAATTGTTGTAAAGGCCGATGACGCTGAAGAGACCACCGCTGGTGGAATCGTGCTGCCGGACGCGGCTAAGGAAAAGCCTCAGCGTGGAACAGTTGTTGCCGTGGGGCCTGGCCGTCTTCTGGACAGCGGTGAGCGTGCTCCTGCCAGCGTTGAAGTTGGTGACAAGGTTCTGTTTGGCAAGTACGGCGGAACTGAAATCGAAGTCGACGGCGAAGAAGTCAAGATTCTGCGAGAGAGCGATATTCTCGCAAAGGTTGTCTAGTAACAACAAAGGGGGTCGGGAGCAGTTCTGCTCTCGGCTGTAAGCCAGCCGTTTACGTGAGCGTACCGCTCCGGAATCGGATGGATCACTGATTCGACAATTGGCAGAACGCTGCCCAGGGAGAAATACACGTGGCAAAGCAACTCTTATTTGACGACCCGGCTCGCCTGAAGCTGCAGAGTGGAATCGACACTCTGGCAAAGGCTGTGGCGGTAACGATGGGTCCGACAGGCCGAAACGTCATCATTGACAAGAGCTTTGGCAATCCGGTTGTCACCAAAGACGGCGTGACCGTCAGTAAGGAAGTTGAACTCGACGACCCTTACGAACACATGGGGGCCAAGCTGGTCAACGAAGTGGCCAGCAAAACCAGTGACATCGCTGGGGACGGAACGACCACCGCCACTGTTCTCGCTCGATCAATTTTCCAGGAAGGGCTGCGAAGCATTTCTCTGGGGGCGAATCCAACTGTTGTTCGTCGTGGGATCGACAAAGCTGTCGAAGCTGCTCTGGACAGCATTGAAAAGCAGAAGAGCAAGATCAAACGCGATCAGGCGACTCAGGTTGCGACGATTTCAGCTAACAACGATGCTGAAATCGGAGAAATGATTGCTCAGGCTCTGAAAGAAGCCGGCAGAAACGGTGTCGTGACTGTTGAGGAAGGCAAAGCCAGCCACACCGAACTGGTTGTGACTGAAGGAATGCAGTTCGACAAGGGCTACATTTCTCCTTACTTCGTGACGAGTGCTGAAGAAATGAAGTGCGTCATGGAGAACTGTCTGATCCTGCTGTTTGAGAAGAAGATCTCCAACCTGCGTGAACTGATTCCACTGCTGGAGAAGGTTGCTCAGACTGGTCGCGAACTGTTGATCGTTGCTGAAGACGTTGACAGTGAAGCTCTCACTGCTCTGGTTGTGAACAAGCTTCGCGGTACCCTGAAGGTCTGTGCTGTGAAGGCTCCAGGCTTCGGTGATCGCCGTCGAGCGATGCTCGGAGATATGGCAGTCCTGACAGGTGGCCAGCTGATTTCTGAGGACCTCGGTATTTCACTGGACTCAGTTGAGATTTCTCAGCTGGGAACGGCACGACGTGTGGAAGTCTCTAAAGACGACACCACGATCATTGAAGGTGCTGGCGACGAAGATCAGCTGAATGCTCGCGTTCAGCAGATTCGTGATCACATCGCAAAGACCGACAGCGAGTATGATCGAGAGAAGTTTCAGGAGCGTCTGGCCAAGCTGACCGGTGGTGTTGCAATCATTTCTGTTGGAGCTGCAACCGAAGCGGAAATGAAGCAGACCAAGGCACGCATGGAAGATGCTCTCTACGCGACACGAGCTGCCGTTGAAAGCGGCATCCTGCCTGGTGGTGGTGTTGCTCTTCTGCGAGCGATCCCTGCTGTCGAGAAGGTTGATGCCGATGGCGATGAAGCGATCGGTGTCAAAATTGTTGCTCGAGCTCTTGAAGGACCAATTCGTCAGATCGCGGAGAACCGTGGTGATGATGGGGCCGTGATTGCTGACGAAGTCAAGCAGTTGAAGGGCGCTAACGGATACGATGCAGCAAAGGGTGAGTACACCGACATGCTGGAAGCGGGAATTCTTGACCCGGCCAAGGTTGTGATGAGTGCTCTGACCCACGCAGCTTCAATCGCAGGTCTGATGCTGACCACTCAGGTTCTGGTCACTCGCACAGATGATGCGGATGGCAAGGCGAAGGCTGATGTACCAGGAGCAATCCGCTAAGCGGACCTGCCGAAAAATAATTGACGGGGCACCCGCGGGTGCCCCGTTTTTCATGCAGTGAGTTCAGGGAAGCAACATGGCAAAGCGTGACTACTACGAGATTCTCGGCGTATCACGCACCGCGCCCGCCGACGAGATCAAAAAGGCCTATCGCAAACTTGCCTTAAAGTATCACCCGGACCGCAACCAGGGCGATGATGACGCAGTCGCGAAGTTCAAGGAAGCCTCGGAGGCGTTTGACGTACTTGGCGACGACCAGAAGCGTTCCAGGTATGACCGCTTTGGCCATGAGGGCCTTCAGGGAGGCGCTGGTGGTGGCGGAGGTGCCGGATTCGCAGACATCAATGACATCTTTGGTGCGTTTGGAGATATCTTCGAAGGATTCGGCTTTGGTGGCGGTGGCCGTCGAGGCGGAAGTGGTGCTCGGCGAGGTCGTGACATCGAAGCGACCGTGGTCCTGGACCTGCCCGAAGCAGCATCCGGATGCACTCGGACACTGGAAATTGAGCGGCTGGAAACCTGTGATACGTGCAGCGGATCAGGTGCAGCTCCAGGATCTAAGGTTGTGGAATGCGGAACCTGTGGTGGGCAGGGGCAGGTCATCAAGGCGCAGGGCTTCTTTCGAGTGCAGACAGCCTGTCCCGCGTGCGGTGGTGAGGGCAAGAGCATTACGGAGCCGTGCGGGAGTTGTCGTGGCAAAGGACGTGTCCGCAAAACGAAGAGCAAGGAAATCGACATTCCTGCCGGAGTGGACAACGGAATGCAGATGCCGGTGCCGGGTGAGGGTGAAGCTGGCAGCAAAGGAGGGCCACGCGGGAACCTGTTTGTGAATTTTAAGGTTCGCAGCCATCCGCTTTTTGAACGAGACGGGCAGGACCTGCTGTGCCGATTTCCAGTCACGTACACACAGGCAGCGCTCGGTGCTGAGGTGGAAGTGCCCACCCTCACCGGCAAGGAGCCGCTCACGATCAAGCAGGGTACTCAGCCGGGAGACATCGTTAGAATTCGCCATCGAGGGCTTCCGGACCCCAACGGCAGACCTCACGTGGGAGACTTGCTGGTGGAAATGCAGGTTGAAGTCCCGCGCAGGGTGTCGGGACGTGAAGAAGAACTGCTGAGAGAACTTGCAGAACTCGAAGAGACCGATGTGATGCCTCACCGGAAGTCATTCTTTGAGCACGTCAAAGATTTTTTCTCAGGTGATGAAGAGTAGGGACTCAAGACAGGGATTCAGACATGAGCGAAAACGAAGCTTCTGAGCAGCCGGAGCAGGAACCGGTGACAGACTCTGCTGAAGAAACGCAGGATCCTGTAGCAGCTCAATTGGATGCGTCCGTTCTGGAAGACGTCGCGGCAGAGCTGGCAGAGAAAGGGCCGGTTGCTGACGCGGCCGCACTTCAGGTGGAAGTTACAGAACTGCAGGAACGACTGCTTCGCAGCCAGGCCGAAATGGAGAACTTCCGCCGGCGAACTCAGAAAGAGTCACAGGATGCGGCTCGTTATCAGTCGGTGCCCCTCATTCGTGATTTGCTCCCGTTCATGGATAACCTGCAGCGTGCGATTGATGCTGCTGAGCAGACCGGGGACACACAGAATCTGATCGAAGGGATCAAAATGGTCTCAGTGCAGCTGGAACAGGTTCTCAGCAGTCACAATGCAGAAAAGATCGACCCGGCAGGCCAGTCGTTTGATCCCAACGAACATGAAGCTCTGAGCCAGGTGCCGTCTCCTGATCATGAGCCAATGACGGTCATTCAGGTTGTCGAGGCGGGGTACCGCATTCACGAACGCATTGTGCGACCGGCAAAAGTCATTGTCAGCTGTGCGCCTCCCGAACCTGCGCCGCAGGCTGAAGAGACGTCGGAGTAATCGGCCACTCAGATTCAGGCGTTAATCAGCTGCTTCATCTCCCGAACGGCCCGCTCAAGACCCACCATTACGGCATGACTGATGATGCTGTGGCCAATGTTGAGCTCGTGGACGCCGGCGATCTGGGCAACCGGGGTGACGTTGCGATAAGTGAGTCCATGTCCCATGTTGAGCGTTAGCCCGGCATCGAGGACATACTTTGAAGTCTGGATCAGACGCGCAAGTTCCTGCTGTTGCGTCGCGTCATCAGCTGCGTCCGCGTACGCACCCGTGTGAAGTTCAACTGCATCGACCCCCAATTCGGCAGACGCAGTGATCTGCTCCTCGTCAGGGTCAATAAACAGACTGACGCTGATCTGTTTCTCTTTCAGCTGTTCGATGCACTGGTGAATTCGTTCTTTCTGCCCGGAGACATCGAGTCCGCCTTCTGTTGTCACCTCTTCTCGCTTCTCCGGGACCAGAGTTGCCTGCTTCGGCAGGACTTCGCAGGCAATATCAGTGATTTCCTGTTCGACAGCCATTTCAAAATTCATGCCGACCCGCAGCATTTCGCTGAGCACTCGAATATCTCGATCCTGGATGTGACGCCGGTCTTCTCGCAGATGGACGGTAATTCCGTCCGCTCCTCCCTGTTCCGCCAAAACGGCTGCGTGGACTGGGTCGGGCTCATAAGTTCGACGGGCCTGACGGACAGTGGCAACGTGATCAATATTTACGCCCAGAAGTGGCATGAGAGTGTCCTGTCGAGGATTTTGGTGATTGGACGGGAATGTGTATCGGGGGACAGCGAGATCGGCAATCGGCCCGCCTTTTTTTCTGGTCTTGTAGAGTGACACCAGTAGAGTGACACCAGTTGCCAGGATTGTTTCGAAAAAAAAGAGACCTGTTCTTCGGGACTGGAACTGTTTCGGCAACGTATTCATCGGATTGGCGACCATTTTCGGGCACGCGAAAAGTGCCCGAAAGACATTGAATCAGTTGGAATGCTGATTTTTGGTGCGTTAAGGTGTTGTTTCGGTCGGACTTTCGGCCCGGGTGGCATGATGACATCCCGGTACGTGGAACGCGTACCAGTACTTGACGTACGAACGCATCGCAAAAGTGATGCACCCAACACTCTCCTTTGATCCAGAGCCGGAGAGGCTCGATTGATCTTCGTTCCATCACAGAGACAAATATGAGTTCCGTAGCAGCTGAACCGCAGAGCGAAACAGGCAATTCGGAAACGGTAATGATTGAGGCGCGAGGTCTCAGCAAATTCTATGGGGAGTTTGCAGCGACGCGCGACGTCTCATTTACCGTTCCACAGGGGCAGGTTTGTGCATTCCTCGGGCCTAACGGCGCCGGCAAGAGCACAACCATGAAGATGCTGACAGGATTCCTTGCTCCCAGTCAGGGGCAGGCATTTCTTGGCGGCGTTGAAGTCAGTAATGACCGGATCCGGGCGAGTGAGAAGCTCGGCTATCTGCCGGAAAACGGTCCGCTGTACACTGAAATGACTCCTGAAGGCATGCTGCGCTATTCCGGTAGCCTGCGGGGCATTAGTGGCAGCAGCCTGTCCGACCGGATGTCATGGGTCGCAGAAAAGTGTTCCCTGAACGAAGTGTGGACCAAACCCATCTCCAAGCTGTCTCGCGGATTCCGCCAGCGTGTTGGGATGGCGAATGCCATGCTGCACGATCCGGATGTTCTGATTCTGGACGAGCCTACCAGTGGCCTCGACCCTAATCAGGTCAATGGTGTTCGAGACCTGATTGCAGAACTGGCTCAGACCAAGACCATTTTGCTCTCGACTCATATTCTGCAGGAAGTTCGGGCCATGTGTCCTCGGGTGGTCCTGATCAACAATGGCCGAGTCGTCTTTGATGGCCCCACAAAAGACCTTGGTGATTCTGAGACTGCGATGGAAGAAGAGTTTCGTAAACTGACTCAGGCTCCCTAGTCCGCACTTAACGCACCCCGGAATCCAAAGCTGAAACTGATCTTCAGGCAACGAATCATGATTCGCTTTCACGTTATAAAAGCTGTTACCAGACGCAACTTCGCGAGTTACTTCTCCGGAGTGCTCGGTTATCTGTTTATTGTTGTGTTTTGTGTCGCGTCATCGGTGATGGCCTTCACTCCGACCTTCTTCGCAGCCAACCAGGCTAATCTGGACCAGCTCTCAGCGACGTTTCCATTGTTGCTGCTGTTTATTATTCCAGCAATCACAATGTCAGCCTGGGCGGATGAGCGGAAGCTTGGAACGGACGAGCTCCTGTTTACGGCTCCGGCATCTGAATCGGAGATCCTGCTTGGCAAATACCTTGCGGTTGTCGGTGTGTATTCAGTCGCGCTGTTGTTTTCACTGGTGAACGTGGGAGTCCTTGCCTATCTGGGAGACCCGGATCTGGGACTGATCTTCAGCAACTACTTTGGATACTGGCTGTCCGGATGCACTTTGCTTGCCGTCGGTATGTTTGCATCGTCACTGACCAGCAGCGCTACGGTTGCATTTGTTCTTGCCGTGATCTTTTGCTGTGTGCCCGTGTTTGTTGGCCTGGTGGGTGACATTACAGAATGGGTCTGTAACCAGCTGAACATGAACGTCGCGCTTTATGATTTCCGTGAAGCTCTCGCTCGCCTCAGCCTTGATGGCCAGCTTGCCGACTTTGGAATGGGTGTGATTCCCCTGACCAGTCTCTGGTATTTTGCCACGGTCACTGTCGTCATGCTGTACCTCAACCTTGTCGCGATTTCACGTCGACGGTGGTCGGCCGACAGGTCAAAAGGCATGAGTTTCCAGTTTGGTGTGCGTGCCGGCAGTGTTGCGATGACAGGAATCAGCATTCTGTATCTGCTGTGGCTGTGGCCTGCCCGAGCCGACCTGACGTCAGAGAATCTCTACACGCTGAGTGACGTAACTGAACAGACGTTCGAGGAGATTGGCGACAATAAGGTCACCATTCAGGTGTTTATGAGTGCCGAGGTTCCTCGCCAGTATGCAGAGACGAAACGAACTCTGGACGGTGTTCTCCGTGAGTTTTCTGCTCGAGGTGGAAACAAAGTCGAAGTTCGTCGAGTTGTTGTGGAACCATCAAGTGCAGAAGCGGAAGACGCACGTGCTCAGGGAATTAATCCACAGACTCTGGTATTCGACCGTGACGGTCGGACAGAAGAGCGAGAAGTGTTCCTTGGAGCTGTCGTGCAGTGTAACGAGACGGTTGAAATCCCATTCTTTGGAGAGGGCCTGCCGGTCGAGTATGAACTGACGCGTTCACTGCGAACTGCAATGGAACAGAAGAAGGTCAGGATTGGCGTGCTGCAGACGGATGCTCGATTCATTGAGCCCGGTGGCGAAAGCAGCTGGGAACTTGTGAACGAACTTCGCAAGCAGTACCAGATTGTGGCAGTTGACCCGAACGAAGAGATTCTCGTTGACCGGGATGAGAGCTCGAAGAAGAAAGACGCTTACGGCGATGGCAAGACGACCAAACAGGGATTTGACGTCATGCTCGCCGTTATGCCGTCCTCTTTGACCGAGCCTGAAATGGTCAATTTCATGGCTTACATTGAGTCTGGTCGGCCTGCTCTGGTCTTCGACGACCCTTATCCAATGCTGTTCACTCGACAGGGGCGCGGCGGCGAACGAATGATCCAGGTCGCCCCTGGTCTTCCGAAGCCTCCGGCAATGGATCCCATGCAGGCAATGATGATGGGCCGACAGCCGCCTCCTCAGCCTCCCAAGGCTGACGGTGGACGGCTCACTCGATTCACAGAGTATCTCCGGTTTGGCTGGAATCATCGGTCTATCATCTTCGATGGTGCCAACCCTCATACGGATTACGCTCGTCTGCCAAGCGAATTCGCGTTCATCTCTCGTCAGGGGATCTACACGACTGACAAAATCTGGAAGTTCTCCAGCCACCCTGTAACAGCCGGCCTGCATGATCTGGTCTGTATGTATACAGGATTTGTGACCAGCGGAACCCAGGATGAGCGAGAGGATTACAAGCCGCTGCTGCGTACGAGTACTCAGTCTGGAGAGTTGGCCTGGGAGAGTTACACAGACATGCAGCAGGGTTTTCAGGGACCGTCTTACATCCTGCGTGAAGACTCAGACATCCGCCACGTGGAAGACAAGCATCAGTACGAAATCGCTGTGCACGTTAAACGCGAGAAGGATGACCCGGCAAATGTCATTTTCGTGTCTGATATCGACATGATCCACAATCAGTTCTTCGCTCTGCGAATGGGGGGGGGAGACATTACATTCGATAACGTGACGTTCGTTCTGAACGCAGTCGATGTGCTGGCCGGCAAGCCGGAGCTTGTTGAACTGCGATCACGTCGTGCCGCACTGCGAACACTTACCCATATGGAGAAGAAGACGGCAGGATTCAGGACAGCTCTGACAGACGAAATCGACAAACGTCAGAAGGCGCTTGATAAGGCCGTTGAGCAGTTTGACGAGCAGTTGAAGAAGGAAGCCGAAGAGCTTGCAAAGGACAGTCAGCTGGACCGCCGAAGTCTGGAGCAACAGGCAGAAACGCTGGAGTCTCAGCGGAACCTGAAGGTTCAGGCAGAACGTAAGAAACAGCAGCGACTTGCAAATGCTGCGATTCGTAAGGCTCGAATCAAAACGACGCAGAATATCAGGAATACCGAGAGCAGCTTTCGTGCCTTCGCATGGTTTGTCCCTGCAATCCTGCCGATCTGTTTTGGTCTGCTGTTCCTTGGGCTGCGAAATCTCAGCGAACAGTCATCAATTTCCGCCAATCGACGTGTCTGAACCCTGGTCCCTGAGCATTAACAACATCCGACTGGGATGAACTCATGAAAAATACATCCAAAACTCTCGTCTTTGTGGGCGTCGCTGCAGCATCGATGCTGTTCGCATGGTTTGCTCATGTGTATTCGCAACCAGGAACTTCTGATGGCTTTGCTGATGTTGGCAAGCCGTTTTTTCCTGAGTTCGAAAACGTCCTTAATGTCGCCGGAATGCGTCTCACGGATTACGACGTCGAAACTGACGACGTTATTCGGTTTGAGGTTGCTCAGAACAAGGACAAACTCTGGGTCATTAAGTCACACAATGATTACCCGGCAGAGGCAGAATCGAGCATCGCTAAAGCAGCAACCGCGCTGCTGGGTGTAAAAAAGGACTCGAGAGCCAGTATCAGCAAGCAGGACTGGTACAAGTACGGAGTCATTGCACCGGATGATGATGACGCTGCTGAAGAGGCAAAAGAACAGCTGCCGGAAGATGACAGAGATCGCGATATCCGCGGAATTCAGCTTACTCTTTTCGATAGCAGTGAGAATGCTCTGGTCGACATGATTGTGGGCGATCAGGTCGACGGACGTCCGGGCTATCGTTACGTCCGACAGGCTGGCAGCAGCGCAACGTTTATTGCTGAGCTGAAGATCGACGTCTCTGCGAAGTTCACCGACTGGATTGAACCTGACCTGCTGAAACTCTCGTCGTCTGACGTCGTGAAGATGACTCTGGATAATTACAGCATCAATGAAGGCCAGGGCCTGATTGAGAAAAAAGAACGTCTTGAACTCGCCAAAGAGGAACTGGATTCTACGAAAGACTGGCAACTGGATGGTCTTAAGGAAGAAGAGGCTCTCGATCAGTCGCCCATCAAATCGATTCCCACCGGCCTGCAGAACCTCAAGATCGTGGGCGTTCGCCCCAAGCCACGTGGCCTCGAAAGTAACCTGCGGGTGCAGTCAATGCTCAAAAGCGAATTGCTGCAGGGGCAGGGGTTCTTCATTGGCCCCGGGGACACTCCTGACACGCCGCAACTTTACGGCAACGAAGGTGAGATGAGAGTTGGAACCAAACAGGGTGTGGAATACGCGCTGTACTTTGGTGAAGTTGCCCGAGGAAGTCAGCGAGAGATCGAAACGGGGCTCAGTGACGGAGCCGACAGCAAGGATGACGCAGGGAGCGGGGAAGACGCCACGGACGAGGGAGACGGAGAGGCCGGGGATGTCGAGACCGCGAAGGAAGGTGGGGAAGATGATGGTCCCAATCGCTACCTGCTCGTGACCGTTAACTTTGTTGAGGATCTGCTTGGGCCAAAGCCTGAGCCTCCCGTAGAACCTCAGATGCCGGAGATTCTGAAACAGAAGGCTGCTGAGCCGGACGCAGAAGAGGCCGACAAACAGCAGGCCCCTGAGGACGGCGACAAGGCTGCCGACGCTGATGAAGGGGCGTGCGGGCTGGATGAAGAACAGACTGACGAAGCTAAGACTGACGAAGCTAAGACTGACGAAGCTAAGACTGACGAAGCCAAGACTGACGAAGCTAAGACTGACGAAGCCAAGACTGACGAAGCCAAGACTGACGAAGCCAAGACTGACGAGCCGAAGCCGGATCCAGTCGCTGAGGCCCAGCGTGAATATGACGCCGCCAAGGCGAAGTATGAACTCGACAGGAACGACTATGAGTCCGGTCTGAAAGATTACGAAGATCGGATGAAGCAGGGCAAAGAGAAGGTCAGTGAACTGACTCAGCGTTTCGGCAACTGGTACTACGTGATTTCTTCCGATAGCTTTTCAAGCTTCAAAGTGACTCGTGATGACGTGGTGTCACTGAAAGCCGACAAGGATGCACAAGGGGCCGATGCGGGGCCAGGTGGTTTGCCCGGTCAACTCCCTGGTGGACTTGATCTGCAGAATGCACTTCAGAACCTGCAGGGTGGTGGCGGCAATAAGTAGGAAGTCGTGACTCGCTGCGAGTTGATGGCACTCGGTTCTGAGTGGCCGAATGCAGGTTATCACGGGTTCATGAATTGAACCTGTGACAGTTGCTCGTGTCCAGATCCACAGCGGCTGCAGGTGCACGCGACTTCTCCCAGTGCCGGGAACGGCAGCGTGCTGAGTGGAAGATTCGAATTGTCGAGCACTAAATGCTTGCAGCCAGCCTCAGATGACTGACAATCAGCGGCTCTGATGTTATCTGACGTCTGATGATGTCAGGCCTCCCGCTATGAAACGTACTCTCCTGAAATCCAAGATTCACCGTGCAACGGTGACTGAGGCTGATCTCAACTACGAGGGCAGTATCACGATCGACCGTCGGCTGATGGATGCTGCGGACATTGTGGAGTACGAGCAGGTTGAGGTCTACGATATCACCAACGGCAACCGGCTCACCACCTACGCAATTAGTGGTGAGCCCGGGTCCGGAGTCATTTGTCTCAACGGTGCAGCCGCCCGGCTCGTGGAAGTCGGAGACCTGGTCATCATCTGCACCTATGCGGATTACAGTGACGAAGAGCGAGAGAATCACGAGCCTGTCGTGATTCAGGTGAACGAAAAGAATCGTCGAAGGCGCCCCCGACGCCGCTGATTGCCGTTGCGGTTTGGCAACACGGCGTGATGCCTCCCGGCAACAAACGCGCCCTCTGCGCAAAGTCGAGTTACTTTCAAATGTTGTGTTCGGAGAATCTGAATCAGGCGACGATATCGGTTTGAATTGTTCCGGTCTGTGAGTTTGTGAGTTCTTCTTCTTTGAGCTGATCTTCTCTGACTCCGTCGACGAATCTGACACCTCGAATCAGGTCCGAGATGTGATGGTGGCCACGAAGTCTTCTCCATTTCTTTGAGGCACTCTGAGCCAGCTTGAACATCATGGTGACGCTGGCCTTTGCGGTGCCGTTTCCTTTTGTCTTCCGATGTCTCAGGCGTATCGTGGCGAATGTGCTTTCAATTGGATTTGTGGTGCGGATGTGACACCAGTTCTCGGCAGGGAAGTCATAGAACGTCAGCAGCCTGTCTCGGTCCTTTCTGAGGCACTGCACGGCTGCCTCATACTTCGCCTCAAAGGTCGTCTCGAATAGTTCGAACGCCTTCTCAGCTGTCTTCTTTGTCGGTGCGTCCCAGATGTCATGGAGCATTCGTTTCATTTGAGGCTGAACGCTCTTTGCCACCTTGTTCAGGATGTTGGCCGTCTTGTGAACCGTACATCTCTGTAGTCGAGTCCCTGGGAAGACCTTCTCAAGAGCCTTCCAGAATCCCAGAGCTCCGTCACCGATCGCCAGTTCAGGAGCATGTTTCAGACCTCTGGATTTCAGGCTGAGTAGAATCTCCTTCCAGGACAGTTCACTCTCGCGATGTCCGTCGACGACAGCGATCAATTCCTTGGTTCCATCCGCTGTTGCTCCCATCAGGACCAGCAAACACTGGCGATGCTCGTCTCGAGTTTGCCCTTCATTGTTGTTGAACCGGACATTGCAATAAATGCCGTCCGCCAGATGTACACGTAGTGTTTGCCAGCCAAAGAACGCCGCTTCCATTCATCATATTCATCTTCCCACACGGCCTTCAGGCGTGTCACAGTCGACGCAGAAAGCCCCTTGGCATCCGATCCCAGCAGCGACTGCGAAGCTTCAGGAAAATCGTTGGTGCTGATTTCTTTGAGATAAAGCCACGGAATCATCTCCTCGATGGACTTCATCTCCCGCAGGTCCTTTGGGAGGACTCCGGGACTGAAGACCTCCCGCTGTTCAGAGGATCGTTTGTCCCGAACACGCGGCTGGCTAACAGCAATTGGTCCCAAACCAGTCATAATCTCCCGTTCCGGAAGATGACCATCGCGGATCACGCGACGCCGGCCGGACTCATCAACAATGTCTTTTCTGTCATCGATGTAGTCAGCAACTTCTCTTTCAATCGCCTCCTTCAGCATCTGCTGAACTCCAGTTCGAAGAACCTCCGTCAAAACGTCACGGATA
>CAJWGB010000105.1 GCA_913031625.1 uncultured Planctomycetaceae bacterium
TATGGTGGCACACTGCTCACGGGGGTCATCCCCGCTGGAGTTGCGAAGGGAGTCTCGTGGGACGGTCACCTGGCCGGAGCAATCGGTGGTGTCATCGCGGCGTTCGTTCTGATTCCACGCCACAGACATCCGGTCAAATGAGTGCGTGGACACTGGCCTCTCGCTCGTTCAATTCGACAATCAATTCTCACCAGCGCACAATAGACATGTCCCAACTGTTCTTTCCTGGTGAAAAAATGCTGCGTCCTGCCCTGCTCTCTCTGGTACTGCTTCTGTCCTCGCTGCATGCGGATGAGCGTGCCTTTCCGCTGACCGCCAGGCGAATCCTGTTCCTGGGTGACTCGATTACCAACTCCGGCTACTACGTAGCCCACATCGAGACACAGATGAGAATTCAGAATGTGTCTCCGATGCCGGAGATCATCGGAATCGGACTTCCAAGCGAAACGTGCAGCGGACTGTCTGAACCGGATCACCCGTTTCCGCGACCGGACGTCCATGAGCGTCTCGATCGTGCACTGGAGAGAGTGAAACCGGACGTCGTGATTGCCTGTTACGGCATGAATGACGGAATCTATTTCCCGTTTTCGGCTGAGCGGTTTCAGGCTTACCAGGCCGGTGTCAAAAAGCTGGTCGACAAGTGCCATAAGGCAGGAGCAAAGATCTGCCTGCTGACGCCGCCACCGTTCGACCCGACTCCCATGCGCGACAAGCCGGGCAAGCTGCTGCCTAAAGGCGAAGAGAAATACGCATGGTTCGCCATCTATGAAAACTACGACACAGAAGTCCTCAAACCATATGCCAGATGGATCATGAGCGGCGAACACGGTGCAGACATGGTGGTTGACGTGCACACGCCGCTGAATGACTTTCTGGCAGAACAGCGACGGAAGAATCTGAAGTTCTTTGTTGCTGGTGACGGAGTCCATATGAACGAAACTGGCCATGAAATCATGTCGGCCGCCGTTCTGAAGGCATGGGGAATCGAATCATGGGAAGAGCCGTCCAAAGAACTGCGGGCACTCGTCAAACAGAAGGAGTCACTGATTCACGACGCGTGGCTGTCTCACGTGGGCCACAAGCGTCCGGGCGTCAAAGCCGGGCCTCCGGTTGAAGAAGCCCGGAAGAAGGCCGCCGAACTTCAGCAGAAGATTGCCCCGTTGATCAAGGCAGCCCAGGAGCCACGATCCGATTCACGCCCCTCCACGGGTGGCACCATTTACAGCGTCCACTTCCCTGCAGGCTCTGCTGCTGGCGAACTGAGGCTGTACGTCGACTATTACCTCTGGATTCCCGAAGGAATCAAAAAACTTCGTGGGGTCATCGTTCACCAGCACGGATGCGGCCCCGGAGCGTCCATCGGAGGCCAGACGGCCGCAGATGATCTGCACTGGCAGGCCCTTGCAAAGAAACAACAGTGTGCCTTGCTGGGCTCATCTTACGAACCGCGCAAAGGAGTAAACTGCCGACTGTGGTGCGATGCCCGCAGCGGATCAGCCAGACGGTTCCTTCAGGCACTTGACCACTTCGCCGACAGCACCGGCCATAAAGAAATCAAGACCGTTCCGTGGTGCCTCTGGGGACACTCCGGCGGCGGTTTCTGGGCGTCACTCATGCAGACACTGTATCCGGAGCGCATCGTCGCAATCTGGCTCCAGTCAGGAACTGCCTACGGCTACTGGAAGAAGGGTGAAATCGAGACTCCGCATATTACGAAAGCAGCTCTTGGTGTGCCCGTGATGGGCAATCCCGGTGGCAAAGAGAAAGATCATGAACGGTTTAAGGTCGCATGGAACGGCACCAAAGCCATGCAGGAAGAATACCGTCGTGCCGGAGCTGCCTTCTTTGAATTTGCTTCCGATCCGAAGACTGGGCATGAGTGCGGAGACAGCCGCTACCTGTCCATTCCGTACTTTGACTTCTGGCTGAACCAGCGCATCGGAGAATCAGGACTCCGACTCGTTGATGAATCCATGAAAGCTGCATGGAATGGGTCCGTCAGGCCGCTGCATGAAGAATTCATCGCAACCGGAGCTGTCAGCGATACAACTCCTCCTCCTGCTCCTGCTTCCGTGTCAGGAAAGGTCACTGACGCGGGCGTCCTTCTGACGTGGACTGCGGAAGCAGACTTTGAAAGCGGTCTTCGTGAGTTTCAGATTCTGCGTGATGGCAAGCTCATTGGAACATTGCCCGGGAAGCACAACGCAAGATTCGGGCGAGCACTGTTTCAGGGTCTCTCGTATCACGACACGCCAGACCCGGGCCCACCGAGCATGACTTACCTGGACAAAGATGGAGTGGCCACATCAACGTACAGCGTTGTGTCCGTGAACAGTGTGCAGCTTAAGTCGAAACCTGCCAAAGCGAACTGAGTCCTGGCGGACAACAGCGTCAACTCGAACCACTATTCGCAACCTGACGAGACAAACGGGACTGCCACTCAGTCAATGAATGAACAGATGTAGTCCGTAATCTGTTCCACTTTGATCTGAAACGAACTGCTGCCCGGAACCCTGAACGACGCACCGCCGGTTACGGCATGCCAGTTCTCTTCGCCAGCGAGGCAGTAGCTGGCCTTGCCGGAAGTGATCTCCATGAGTTCCGGCTTGTCCGTGTTGAATGTGTATTCGCCGGGGAGCATCAGCCCAAGAGTCTTTGTTGAACCGTCCGCAAACTCAACGGTACGGCTGCTGACATTGCCGTCGAAGTACACGTTGGCGGCAATCACTACATTGACCGATTCAAATTTGCTCATGAGGCTATTCTTCAGAGTCAGCCGCTGGAGCGAATCCGCGGCGCATCGTATTTTCCGTCACATTGACTGGAACAAGAAACTGCAGCAGATAATCAGGACCGCCCGCCTTACTGCCAATGCCGCTCATGCGATAACCACCGAATGGCTGCCGCTGCACAGTCGCACCGGTGATCTCTCGATTGAGGTACAGATTGCCCACCTGGAATTCAGCGCGAGCACGCTTGAGTGCTGCCGGACTCCGACTAAAGATACCGCCCGTCAATGCAAAGCGGGTACTGTTGGCAACCTGAAACGCTTCATCAAGGTTCCGTACTTTCATCACAGCAAGAACCGGACCGAAAAGTTCTTCCTGAGCCAGATTCGAATCCTGTCCGACGCCTGTAATGATCGTGGGGCCGACAAATGTTCCCTGCCCGAGTTCTCCCGTTTCGACTGACAGAGCAACTTCTTCACCCACTTCAGAGTCGACAGATTCGACAGCAGCTTCAATTCGGCTCTTTGAGTCCGCATCAATAACCGGTCCAACGACCGTAGATGGATCGTCAGCTGCTCCGACGATCAGGCTGCGAGTCGCCTCCACAAGGCGTTCCACAAACTGGTCATGAATTCCCGCGAGGACAATCACCCGGGAGCAGGCCGAACATTTCTGACCGGCAAACCCAAAGGCACTCTTCATCACACCGACGACTGCTTCGTCAAGATCCGCATCATCATCAATAATGATCGCATTCTTGCCCCCCATCTCAGCAATGACGCGACGAACGCCCAACTGCCGGTGATCTGTTTCAGAAGCAACCCGGTTGATCTCCAACCCGACTTCCTGAGATCCCGTGAAGCAGACAATATCGACGTCCGGGCTGGCAACCAGTTCCGGACCGATGTCTTCGCCGACGCCCGGCAGGAAGTTGACAACACCATCCGGCAGGCCCGCATTGCGAATGATGTCCATAAGCAGTGCCCCAACCACGGAGGACTGCTCTGCCGGCTTCATCACAACCGTATTGCCGGTTACCAGTGCGGCCGCCGTCATTCCGGTGAGAATCGCCAGCGGGAAATTCCATGGTGCGATGACAACAGCCACGCCGCGAGGCCGATAGGAATAGGTATTCTCTTCGCCCTTAAAGTCACATGAAACCGGCTCATCCAGTCTTCGCATCTGGTCGGCATAGTACATGCAGAAATCAATTGCCTCAGCCACATCCGCATCTGATTCAATCCACGGTTTGCCCACTTCGAGACAGATCCACGCCGCAAGTTCAAACCTCCGCTCACGCATTTCTGCGGCGATCAGTTCAAGATACTCGCATCGATTCGAAGTCTCAGTTGCCGCCCATTGAGGGAATGTACGCCGCGCGGCGGCCACAGCATCGGCAGCCTGATCAGCACTGGCAGCTGCCACGTGACCGATGACTTCGGACGTGTCGGACGGATTCCGTGAGCTCAGGGTGCTGCGACTCTCGCTGGACTTACCGTCGATCACCAGTGGGAAACTGCGTCCGAACTCTTCGCGCGCGTCAGCGATCGCCTGTTCCATCGCAGCGCGGTTCTCTTCGACGCTAAAATCAGTGAGCGGTTCGTTGGCAAAGCCTTCTGATTCTTCTTCTGTCACAGGAGGATCTTCCGCTGCTTGGTCTGAGGGCTTCATCAGAAGTTTGTCGATGGGAGCATCCCCGGAGAAACTCTGACGCAAAAAGGAATCATTGGACGTATTCTCAAGCAGTCGCCGGACCAGATAAGCCATGCCCGGAATCAGCTCACCGAATGCGGTATACACGCGAACGCGATTGCCGCGTTCCGAGAACAACTGAGCCTGCTCATCTCCCATGCCGTACAGCATCTGGATTTCATAAGCTTTTGACGGCAGACCATACTCTTCGGCCCACGCAAGTCCGTGCGACAGGCTTCGCAGATTGTGGCTGGCAAGTGCAGGACGCAGCCACTTGTAATTCTTCATCAGGACTCGGCAAAGCCGTTCGAAACAGTCATCCGACTGCCATTTTTTCATATAGACAGGGCACGGCCAGCCGTTGTATTCAGAGACAATCGTCTCGTAGTCCCAATACGCCCCCTTAACGAGGCGAACTGTGATGGGCGTGCCGCGTTTCTTCACCCACTTTAACAGTTCCTTCAGGTCCGCTTCCGCGTTCTGCAGGTAGGCCTGCGCGACAATGCCAACATCGGCGTAATCGCGGAACTCATCCTCCATCAAAACCTGTTTGAAGATGTCGGTGGTCAGGTCTCGGTAGTCAGACTGTTCCATGTCAAAATGGACGTAGGCATGATTTTCGCGAGCAGCACGCAGAATAGGCCGCAGCCGATTGAGAACTCGTTCGCGCGACCCGCTGGCATCCACAGATCGAAACTGACTGTCCAGCGCCGAGAGCTTTACGGAGACATTGAGTCGGGGGATCGCACCGTCATGGTCATTATCCAGAATCTCAACCTCAGACCATGAGTCCACCCGCTCCGCAAGATCGGAAATCAAATCGAGATAGGCCTGCTGATATCGATCTGCTTCAGTTTCACTGATGATGGCCTCGCCCAGCAGGTCGAGTGTAAATGCAAAGCCATTCTTGCGCAGCTGTCGAATGGACTTCAGAACTTCCGCAGAGTTCTCGCCGGCTATGAATCGGCGTGCCATCCGCGACGCATTTGTCCGGGCATTGAAGGCAAGCGCACGACTGAGAATAGAATTCCCTGTGGAAAGTTCGAGACCGATTCGTGCTGCCCACGGAAGATGCCCGCGAACCTCATGAAAGTACTCTTCGAGGTGTCGCGCGATCGAAGTGTGATCCCGCAGCATGGGCAGGACATCCACAAACCGAAACATCTGAACCTTGACGGCCTCATCTTCCATCGCCCAGTTCATCAGCCGGTCTTCCCACCAGCGTGCATGAAAAATGGAGGGCGAGCGGTGATTCAGTCGCTCAAACAGCTCGCCCCCTATCTCACGTGTCCGCTGTTCGACGCGGTCTTCAATGCGAGCACGTTTGGCCATGAGTTGAGTTGCCGGAGCGATTCGTCAGAAAGTGACGGAACAGGAGTGCTGAGTAACGCTTTGGTACGAATTGAGCCCCGGAACCGAACGGTCCGCCAGCTCGCCTCAGCGGCGCAGGAATTCTAGGAAGATCAGCCGGAAGAGGAACCGGTCATGCACAGGATTGTGAGGAATCCGGGCAATCCCGCGAGTGACCTGTGTCGGGGTCAATTCTGCTCCGACCACCACGCCGAGAATTCGGAGAAGTCGATCTGTCCATTCGAGTCGACGTCGATGGCCTCGAATCCGACGTGAGCCGACTCTTCGTCCATGCCGGCGCCCAATGCAGACAGCAATTCGCAGAATTCTCCGAAGTCGATGACACCGTTGGCATCGCGATCAAAATGATCAAATGTACTCTTCAATTCGCTCATGCCCTCAGTCTACCGGAACAGTACGTGCCTGCCAGTCAGCAGGGCTGGATCCGTGCTATCCAGCCCGGTTGGTTTCAGATGGGGAATTCAGGCATATTTTCCGCAAAAAACTGGTTCCGAACTTCGGGAGCGACTCGATTTCCGACTCGAACTATCCGAATGTTGCGTTATACTCCGCGATTCGAATTTTCGGCTGGTTGCATTCCGGCCCCTCTGGACCCGGGTCCAGACTCACTTTCCCAGTATTTTCTCAGCTCCACTCCAGGGTTACTCAAATGTTTGCGGTTATCGAAGACGGAAGCCACCAGCATCGCGTTCAGGAAGGCGATCTTCTGTCTGTGGACTATCGTTCTGACGCTGAAGTCGGGGCCGCCCTGACATTTGACCGAGTGCTGCTGGCAAACGGCGGTGGGGCAAGCATCATCGGAACTCCTGTCATCGACGGAGCATCTGTTGAAGGTGAAGTTGTACTGGACGAAGAAAAGGGCCCAAAACTCGAGGTCCAGAAGATTCGTCGCCGTAAGAACAGCCGCCGGCACACAGGCCACCGACAGAAATACACACGTATCAAGATCACCTCGATCAGCGTACCAAACCTGGAAGTCGTCGCCTCCAGCGAGCCGGCCGCACCTGCATCTGAAGCTGCCCCAGAGCCTCCAGCAGACGAAACACCAGCTGAAGACACAGCTCCTGAAGCAGCCGCAGAAGGCGAAAGCGAAGAGTAAGATCGGCGGTCGCACAACTCGGCCCACCAACAGCCATGAGTCATTTCGGCCCGCAGCGCAGGCAAGGGAATCCCCCTTCTCAGCGTTGCGGGCCTGTTTTGTAACCCAACCACCAAACTCAGATCGACTGGGTTCCAGACCAGGTTTGATGAGCCTGGAGCGCTCCCCTGCCCTACGCGACGTCTATCAGGAAAGTGCTCTAGCTAAGCAGCATGCCCGCGTATCCCACCACTCGACTGAAATCACCCGTAACCTCACCACTTGTCGCATAGCCACAACGTTCTATTCGGGCCAACTGGCCTGACGCGATGAGAGTCTCCATGACAATCATGGCCGGCAGTACACCACACATACTGATGCCGTTTTCACGCACGGTGCGATAAAGTTCCTCAGGATCCAGTGATTCCATCGCCTTGAGTGCCATTTCGTCCAGCCGACGATTCTCGGCATCGTCAGCAAAATGATTCATGTCGGACGAGATGATCAGGAGTGGAGGTTCATCCAGTTCCGCAATCACCTCGGCCAATTGCCGGCCCGCAGTCCGACAACGTTCCGGATCACCGCTCCCGACGACGATTCCTGTGACGCGTGTTTGAGGATTCAGATGCGCAAGGAACGGTAGTTCCACCTCAATACAGTGCTCCCGATGATGAGCAGCGGCGTCCGGTCGGAGATTATCGATGCGTTTCACGAGAATGGAGGCAAGAATCGGGTCCGCCAGCAGCGATTGTCCCGGCAACTGCCATTCGGAATGGGGGGCCACGGCCCAGTCGCTCCCCTCTCTTGTGTGCTTAGGTCCAATGATGATGACTTGATCAGGTATCTCCACCTGCCCCAGAACTCCGGCCGCCGTCTTCCCGGAATACTGAAGTCCGGCGTGAGGCACCATGACCGCTGGCAGTTGTTGCTTCTGTTCCGGAATGTCTCCAAAACAGCTCTTCACGATCGCAGTCAACGCAGGCACACTGGAAGGGTAAAACCGCCCTTCGACAGCTGGCTGCCGAACGTCAGGACCTTTCACAGCTGTGGGAACATTTGCATTGCTGATCGACGCTGCACTGGAGGCGACAGCCAGACTGAAAAGCTGCCCGCCTCCCGGACTGATGTCCGCGCGGGCACAGATCTCTTCGAGGATTCGGTCTGCCGTTCCTTCTCTTTCGTAACCCCATGAGGAATGCCGCCCCTGACTTACCAGGAACGCACGCTGTGCCGGGTCAATGTCGGCCGCATGGTCGACCGATGCAGGGCCGTGCGGAACCGGATCTGAGAAAAGAATGACGTCCGCGGTCATCTGTGGCACAAGTGCGAGATCTACTCGGACTCTCTGAATCCATCCGGCTGCGGCCTGGCAAAGACTGATCAGCGTCGACTGCAACGGCAGACCAGCAGATGGCTGCATCTGCGAAAACACAACATCCTGATCTTTCGCAGGAAACGTCAGCCGCATCGCCATCCCGGAAACCGTGCCATCAACTGAGATGTCTGCTCCGTAAACTGCTCCCTGCAGGATCGCGAGCACCGCGTTCTTCGCCTGAATAGCCAACCTTTCTGCCTGTTCATGCGAGAAGGAAGAAGCAGCGTATGCAGCACTCGCTGCCCACAGCCTGCTGTCCAGCTCCCGTTCAATCATCCAACCTTCAAAGCGTTCGAGCTGCGCCTGAGGGTCCTTCCATGTGGACTGTGGCAGCCCTGCTTTTCGACAAACCTGATTGAGGAATGTCTCCGAATCCCACAGATGATCGATGGCGACAACCGGAAGTAACAGCCCCGCGTTGCCACCATGCGTGATTCGCAGCCCATGGCGTCCCACCTCCACAGCATCCACAAGTTCCTCTGCCGAACCACTGATCGGCTCGAAGTTGTACAACAGCGTAACGTTGAGGCTTAGTTCAGGCAGCTCAGCCGGACTGATCGGAGGAAAACGCGGATCGTGGGTAGCCGTACGCTGGGCCGCTCGTCCAACCGCAGCCTTCAGTGGCATTGGCTCGCCAAGAGATCCAATACATCCTCGCAGCTGCCCACGTTTTTTGACGGTAACAAATGCACCCATCACACGGTCGGATGCCGCTCCACCGTACGCGTCATCGGTGACGTCGGGTGCCTGGCCACGAACCGTCGACACAAAGACCTGGCTGGCTGCGTCATGAATCGCAGATTCCTGTTCGGCAGTGAGTTCCGGACGCTTGCTGAGGTTTGGTTCGGGCATAGATTCACTTTCCTCTCGTGGAATCACAAGTGGCACGCGGATAGGTGCGCCCTGGTACTTTGAAATAGTTATCGGCTGTCGTCGCGCTCCCCATGTGCCGGGTTTTTCCTCAAATACGCCGGCAATCTGCTGCCCGCAGTTCCCGCAGCGGGATCCATTCAGGTTGTACTGCCCCAACTGATGCCAGTCCCGTTCAATCAGCAAGGCATCGCATGATGGGCACCATGTGCTCTGTGCGCGAACATCGTGCACGTTGCCAACATAGACAAACCGGAGTCCCGTTCTTAAAGCAAGATCCCGAGCCATCGTCAGAGTTTCATGAGAGGTTCGCTCCCGATCGGTCATCCGAAAGTCCGGATGAAACGCGGTGAAGTGAACAGGAACGTCAGGGCCCACTGCCTGCAGAATCCAGTCGCACATCCGCTGGATTTCTTCCGACGAATCGTTGGCCTGTGGAATCATCAGATTCGTAATCTCGAGCCAGACATCGGTTTCCCTGTGAATCCAGCTCAACGTGTCCAGCACCGGCTGGAGTCTGGAGTAGGTAATCTTCTCGTAGAACTCTTCGTCGAAAGCCTTCAGGTCAACATTGGCAGCGTCCATCACCTGGAAGAAGGGGGCACGTGCTGCTTCAGAAATGTAGCCCGCCGTCACGGCAACTGATCGAACTCCAGCGGCCCGACACGCAGCTGCAGTATCGATTGCATATTCCGCCCAAATGATTGGGTCGTTATACGTATAGGCAACGCTGCGACATCCGGTTTCGACTGCGGCTGCAGCAATCATCTCCGGCAAAGCCAGTTCACTGAGCTTCTCGACCTGACGGGACTTTGAGATATCCCAGTTCTGACAGAATTTACAGCCAAGGTTACAACCCGCTGTGCCAAAGGAGAGTACGGGAGTCCCAGGCAGAAAATGACTGAGCGGCTTCTTCTCAATTGGATCGATACAGAATCCGGTGCTGCGTCCCCACGTTGTCAGCTTCATCTGACCGCCCACATTCTGGCGAACGAAGCAGAATCCACGATCCCCCGGCTTCATGCTGCATTCACGAGGACAGAGATCACAAACGATCCGATCGTCAGCGGTCGAGTGCCACCATCCTCCATCAATCAGCCCCTGCTGATCGGGCTGAGACACCGGCGGTTCCGTCACATTGCTCACTGTTCTCTCCCATCGAACACGGCCGAAGCTGACCTGCTTCAACTTCGGGCATGGGGTTGATTCAGGACCGGACAACTTCCAGCGACTATCATAGCAAAGCGCCCCTCCGCGCGGCTGATCACCCACTCCCAGTCGATTCGACAGGGCGGATTGAGAAACAGGCCCGGGTGGATCAGCTAAAGCGGAATGCTCATGCGCGAATACCAACGCGCGTTTCCCTCGTGGCCAGCATTCGTTGACTGAATCGCAGGGGACCTGAAAGATAAGTCCTCACCCCACGGACCCGACAGTGGGCTTCGTCAAAAGGTCCAATGGCGAGCAGAGACTTCGACTCCCTCGCTCCCGCTTGCGGCCTTGTCTATCGCTGCAGTCTCGCGGAACCCCACTAGTTGTTGAACCCGTCTGGATCGGCAGGCATGTCGTTGACAGCATTGTCATCCTGCAGCTCAACATCGACAGGCTGGTCCTGTGGCTTCTGGTGGTAGGTCGCGAACTGATCATCAAAGATCTGAAACAGAGGATCACCGACAGAGACTTCCTGTCCCTCTCGAACATGAATCGTTCGAATGACACCCTTTACTGACGCAGAGATTTCTTCTGTTGAACCGTCAGCCAGTTCGACTTCACACAGGACCGTTCCTGCCAGGTCAACAGGATCATCCACTTTAACGCTGATCTTTGTGACTTTGGCTTTCTGGCTAAGTGCCGAAAGATCCGGCATCCGAACCGTCGGACCAATTTCGCGAAGGCAGACGACTTCGCCGGATTCGGAAACAAGGTAAACCTGATCCGTCTTGTAGTTATTCAAATGAACTTTGTAGCCCAGAACCGGGGCACGACCACGAACAGTGGAGTCTTTTCGATCGAAGGCAACAAGTCGCCGAGCCTGGTCGATTCCGAAGACAGAAAAGCGACCAACTGCACAGACACTCTGCATTCCTCCAACATCCCACTTTTGGATCGGGATTCGCAGTTTGAGGTCTTTGTTACGAATGGGGCCATTCACGTCTGTGGCGTTTAACGGCAGATCAACTGACAACTCTTCGCCCTCCCGACGAACCTTGACGGTCACGGCTCCGGGAGCCGCAGCTGCAATCAATCGATTGGCGTCGTCCACGCTTGTGACAGCTGCATCACCAACATGAGTCAGCAGGTCACCCTCCTGAATTCCGCCGACAAACGCGACGGTGTCGCGCTGTACTTTGCCAATGACGACGGCAGGAGCAGCATTCTTCCCATCCGGATCTGACAGAATAACGTCGTGCAGGTGCATTCCCGCATCGACTCGAATCACTTCAATGGAGCGAGCCACTCGCAACGGAAGGGTCTGCATGACTTCCTGGGCCACATCCACAGAAGGAATGTTGACCGTTTCGACGGAACGGAGAATATCGCCTGAACGTAGTCCAGCCAATGCCGCTGGCCCACCCGGAACCACGTTTGCGATCCTCACACCAGGCTTGCCGCCAAGGGCATCCTGAATGCTCTGGTCAATCTGAACGTCTTCGATTCCGGCACCAATCAGATTCGGAGCACTGTACTGAGGAATCTCTGTTGGACGACCATAATTGAGACTGCTGGTGTTCCGGTTGAACTGTGTCAGCGAGCCGTCAGAACTGGCAACGTACGCCTGATCTCCAACGATCAGAGGCATCTTGGTCATGTTCCGACCCATCGGGTACGTCCACTCCATCACTCCTCGAAGCAGATCGAAACTGTAGACCTGATTATCGCCGGTAACCGTCAAAACGCTGGACGACGACTGATTAACAGCAATTCCCGGAGGTCCACTGGCTGGCCGATTCAACACCACCTGGAATCGAGTGCGGCCCTTATGCAGTCCGGTTGTATTCACCGAATGCAGGTTGCCAGCATCCGTCACCACGGCCACTGCTTCGTCACCGAGTACAGGGGCAAAACGAACCTCCTCACCACAGATGTATCGCCACAAGTGAGGCAGAGCCACATTGTCCGGCAATTCGCCGTAACGATACTCGTGTTCCAGAACGTTTGTGGAGTATGCATAAAGTGCACCGTTGCCAATGGCCACGTAGAACACTCCGTCTCCCATAACCGGCGGAGCAGATGGCGAGCCCTTGATACGAAACTCGATCAGTTTCTCGCCTGTGAACTTCTGAAATGCATGAACAACCGGCCCGGAGATCAGCATGACGAGATCTTTGTTTGAAACAGCCGGAGTCGACGGTTCATCCGCAACGCCAGTCTGAGCAGCCCAGAGCTTCTTGCCATTCTCAGCATCAAACGTCGTCAATACGCCCCCCGATGAAACCACATAAATCAGGTTCTCATCGTTGCTCACGTGAATCACGACGTCGCGACTCACATCCAGAACAGCCTGGTTGCTCCACCGTTTCTCCAGCCCCAGAGAGGCAAGGTCTTCCGCTGTGGGGAACTCCGCATCCTGAGCTATTGCCGGCGAACCGGTCAGAAAACACACGGCGATTGCGGTCAGTGCGCTGGGGATTGGAAAACGCATGAATTCGGTCCGAGTCGGAATCAGAAAGACAGGGTCGCGGCGCGCAGAATCGCCGCTTTCATCATAACGGCACCCTGATTGGCAACTCCAGAGCCTAAAGCGGCGAAATCCCGTGAGCCCCTGATTCACGTGCCCCCGGAATCGATTCGGAAAGGGAATCATGAATTGCGGGCACAGATTATCCGCTGCAATCAGAATGACTGGTACAAAACGCTGAGTTCCTGTCAGTCATGATGCCGTGGAACCAGTCCGGAAATCGGGCCTGCGGAGCAACCTGAACCTGTTTTCGGAGATCACATTTTTCTGTGATGTCTTACTCGCCCGGGCTATCACAGTCAGTCACCACTCGGCTCAGCACCGAACCGTCAGCCAGTCGAGTTTCGAGCAAATCCCCCTCGGCCACCTGCTCCGCATCCGTCAGCAATTCTCCGTCGCGAGTCGTCAGACTGTATCCTCGGGACAGGACCTTGAGCGGGCTAAGGGCATCAAGGGCCGCACTGATCGCGGTCAATTCTGCTCTTCGACGCTCCAGCTGAATGTCGATGGCTCGTTCCAGTCGCGTTCCCAGTTCGTCACACGTCTGGCGGCGAAAGTTGATCAGCGCCTGAGGACGAAGAAATACACTTCGCTCCTCCAGTCCCGCCAATCGCTGTTTCAGTCCAGCCAGTCGCTGACGAAGTGCCCGAGAGGCACGGCTGGACAGGTGTGCGATTGCCCGTTTCAGATCCTGAGCCGAAGGAACCACCAACTCTCCGGCTTCACTTGGAGTCAGTGCCCGACGATCAGCCACAAGGTCAGCGATCGAAACGTCGGTTTCATGGCCCACCGCACTGACCACCGGAACAAAACTATCCGCAATCGCCCGCGCGACGACCTCCTCATTGAACGCCCAGAGATCTTCAAGGCTGCCCCCGCCGCGGCCAGTCACGATCACATCGACTCCGGGAATCCGGGCGGCCATCCGAAGACCTCGTGCAATTGCCGGTGCTGCATGATCGCCCTGTACTGGCACACCGACAATAATCAACTGCACTCCTGGCCAACGACGAGTCATCACCTGAATCATGTCACGCACTGCCGCGGACGATGGACTTGTGACAAGCGCGACGCGCCGAGGAATCCGAGGAAGCGGTCGTTTGCGAGCTCGGTCAAACAGACCTTCCTTCTGCAGTTTTTCCTTGAGACGACGAAATGCCATCTCAAGATCGCCCATTCCCTGAGCCTGCATTCGCTCCACGATGAACTGGCATGTCCCTCGTGCTACGTAGACTTCCAGAGACCCTGTCGCCAGAACCTTCATGCCGTCCTGAGGCTGAAGCTGCATGCGAGCAGCTGTCCCCCGCCAGATCACAGCCCCTATTTCTGACCGCTCATCTTTCAGCGTCAGGTAGTAGTGCCCTGCTCCGGATCGACGACAGTTACTGATCTCGGCCTGAACACAAACTCGTGGGAGCGCTGATTCCACGACCTCTCGAAACGCAGAGACAAGTTCCGAAACAGAGACTGTCGGAATCTCACTCATTCGGACTCAGCCTCATCCGCTTCAGCAGTGTTGCCGCCAGCAGTGTCGGCATTCGCCACCACTGAGGTGGCCGATCTTACGCGAATATTCAATCCCTCAACGCACAGTGAAAAGGCCATGGCGAAGTAGATGTAACCTTTATTGACATGCGTTCCAGACGATTCTGCAACCAGCATCACTCCAATGAGAATCAGAAAGCTGAGTGCAAGCATCTTCACCGTCGGATGTCGCTTCACGAATCTGCTGATCCTGCCCGCAAAGATCATCATCACTCCGACCGACAGCACTACGGCCGTGATCATGACGGGCAGATTATCCGTCATTCCTACTGCGGTAATCACCGAATCCAGCGAGAAGATGATGTCCATCAATGCGATGTTGATCAGAATCGCAGTGAATGTCTTTGCTGTTGCCAGACCTTCGCCATGATCAGCGTCTCCCTCTAACTGCTCATGAATCTCCTTAACACTATGCCTGATCAGGAACAGTCCACCAAACAGCAGGATCAGGTCACGTCCGGAGATCCCGTTGACCTCTGCAATGTGTTCCTGAAACACTGCGAGTTGGTCGGCTGCTTCCGGACGTCCCCCGGAGATTGCCTCCAGCCAACTGTTGGGAATCCCAAGGTCCGTCAGGTTGAAGATCGCGTTCCTGAGGTGGATGATCCATGAGATCAGACACAGCAGCGCAATCCGTGCTCCCATGGCAAGAGCCAGCCCAAGCCGGCGAGCCAGCGGCTGTTTCTCTTCAGGCAGACGATCCGTCAGGATCGTGATGAAGATGATATTGTCGATTCCCAGCACGATCTCCATCAGAGTCAGTGCAAGGAGTGCGGCAATATGTTCCATAGTGGAAGTTCGGTAAAACAGTGGGGAGTCAGAGAGGAACACCTTCCTGCTCCCCGCGGATCAACTTAATTGCGTGTCATTCAAAAACTGATGAGAGCCTAATTCAGCAGGTCGCGAACAGTGTCTCGCTCTTCACGCAACTCTGCCACACTCGCCTCAATCCTGGCCTGAGCAAACTCATTGTGCTCCTGTCCCTGAACAATCGACCAGTTGCTGCCGTCACTTGTAAGCGGAAAGCTGCTAATGAGCCCTTCATCGACGCCGTAGCTGCCATCACTACAGACGGCAGCACTGAACGATGCACCGTCAGCAGTCGGATTCGCAATGGCTTTGATATTGTCGATGATCGCGTTCGCAGCCGACGCGGCACTTGATGCTCCACGAGCATTAATGATGGCGGCACCGCGTTTCTGCACGGTTTCGATGAATTCGCTCTGCAACCACGCTTCGTCTGTGATCACGTCTGTAACGGGCTGACCATTAATCTGCGCGTGATAGAAGTCAGGGTACTGCGTCGCTGAGTGATTGCCCCAGATGGTCATATTGCTGACAGCACTCACCGGCTGACCGGAACGCTGCGCCAGCTGTGAGACAGCCCGATTCTGGTCCAGCATCGTCATGGCGTACCAACGGTCGTTTGGCACGTTCGGAGCATTGTTCATCGCAATCAGGCAGTTGGTATTACAGGGGTTGCCAACAACCAGCACGCGAACGTCGTCCGCAGCTGCATTGGAGATTGCCTGCCCTGTGCTCGTGAAGATCGGTCCGTTAATCCGGATCAGGTCGCCACGCTCCATCCCCTTGCCACGCGGAACACTACCGACACACAGCACATAGTTGCAGCCGGCAAATCCGCCTTCGAGATGATCGCTGTCGGCTTTGACGACGCCTGCCAGCGTTGGGAACGCACAGTCGTCCAGCTCCATGTGGACTCCGTCAAGGGCACCCATTGCCGGCGGGATTTCGACAAGGTGAAGGATGACGGGCTGATCCGGCCCAAAGACCTGACCTGAAGCAATGCGAAAAAGCAGAGAGTAACCGATCTGGCCTGCAGCACCGGTTACCGCGACTCGAATAGGAGCGGACATGTTTGATTCCTGTGGAAACTCATCCAGCGGTGTGAGTTTGTGAATAGAGATCGGACCTTTCGTTGCCCCTGCGGGCTGCCGTCCGACGCCTGCAAACGCG
Source organism: uncultured Planctomycetaceae bacterium (assembly GCA_913031625.1). GTDB lineage: Bacteria > Planctomycetota > Planctomycetia > Planctomycetales > Planctomycetaceae > Fuerstiella. Next base: position 16,317 of record CAJWGB010000105.1, read on the forward strand.
GAATTCTAGCGTGACAAACGGGCCACTTTCAAAGCACTCGACATCCCGTCTGCCAATTGGCCGTCCCATCGCCGACACCACCCATGGACTGAGAATCTGACCGCGGCCCCGGAATTGTGCAGACCACCACCAAATGGGGGTTGCTCCAATTCCAGGAATCTGAGCTACTTCGTGAATGCGAGCGTGCGGGGAAAGCCAATATGCCTGAATCTGTTTCTGCCTACATTATCGCCTGCAACGAAGCGGGGCGCATCGGGACAGCAATCCGGTCCGTCATTGACTGGGCCGATGAAGTGATTGTCGTTGACTCAGGCAGCACGGATGAAACGGTTGCCATTGCCGAGTCGCTCGGAGCACGCGTCTATTACCGTGAATGGGAAGGCTATGGCCCCCAAAAAAGGTTCGCTGAGGAATCCTGCAGCCACGACTGGGTCCTCAATCTGGACGCAGACGAAGAAGTAACGCCGGAACTCGCCCACGAAATCCAGCGGGTTATGAACCATCCGGCAGAGTCTCAGGCCGCATGGAATATTCCGATCACTGATCTCCTGCCCGGTGAATCTTCACCGGCATGGCACGCATACAGCTACGTGGTGCCGCGCCTCTACTGCCGATCGCGCGCTCAGATGTCGACCCACCCTTATCAGGATCGGATTGAAATCAAATCCGGAAAGGTGTCAACACTCACGGGACGGCTGCTGCACCGCTCGTTCGTCTCCTGGACTGACGTGATCAACAAGATCAACTTCTATTCCACTCAGGTTGGCACTGAACGAGCCGCCGCAGGCAGACGCCCATCTCACTTCCGCGTCATGGTGGAGTTCCCCGCCAAGTTTCTGAAAGTCTGGATCGGTCGCCGATATATCCTTCGTGGTTCGATGGGATTTCAGATGTCCATCACGATCGCGTTCATGAACATGATCCGGCTGTCCAAAGCAATTGAAGCTGCAGACAGAAAACCCGAATCAGTTGAGTCTGCAAATCACTCAGCGCGCGCTGCCTGAGACCTGATCCGATTCGGTCACGGTGAGGACCGAGTTGATGTCAGGTTGATCGATCACCTGGACATTGCCTGTGGCGGGCCAAAAAACTTCCACCCGTTCAATACGCTCGGCCGCCCCGATTCCAATGTGCTGCTGAAGAGGGTTCGCCCCAAAACTCCCTCCGGAATTGACTCGCCGATAGATCCGGCGTTCCCCGGTCGGTGTCTTCAACGCAACCATGATCCGAGCACCAATCCCGGATCGGTTGGATTGCCGTCCAACCACTCGCACCGAGATCCAGTTGTTATCGAACCCTGGATTCTCAAAGAGCACATCGCCAAAGGCATCACCGGGATACGCTCCGCCCGTCTGAATAAAGACATCCTGATCACCGTCTGAATCGAAGTCACAAAAGGCCACACCGTGCCCTTTTTGCAGGTGTCCAAATCGACCAGCGTAAGTAACAGACTCAAACCGCTGTCCCTTCACATTTCGAAACATGAGGTTTGGCATCAGCGCTTCGTATTCGGGATACCCGGTTCCAAGATAGAAGTCGAGATACCCGTCGTTGTCCAGATCCCCGAAGTTGCACCCCATCGGCTGCGACGACCCAGTGAGTCCAAATTCTGCAGCAGCGTCGGTGAACCTGCCATCTCCCGTGCCAAGGAACAAACAGTCTGCCGGGCCATGCTGTTCGTCATCCAGATGGTCACGAGCAATGTTTGCAACATCGGCCTCATAACTCGCCACAAACAGATCGTCGTGCCCATCATTATTCAAATCCCAGATCCAAACCGGAAAACTGTTTCCTGGTTTGTGAACCCCCGTCACTACTGCACGGTCAATAAACGTGTTGTCTCCGGAATTGAAATACAGCCGGTTGTCTCCCGCCAGATTTGAGACATAGATGTCCGGCAGGTCATCGCCGTTGAGATCTCCTGTGATCACCCCTTTAGCATAACGGTCATTAGTGACTCCCGCTTCACCTGCGATATCCAAAAATCCAGATGTGCCGTCGTTGCGAAATAACTGGCACGGAGCGTGCTCATTCCCCACGTACAGGTCCAGGTCTCCGTCGTTATCAAAGTCAAACCAGGAAGCGGACGACGATGGGTAGAACGGTGGACCAAAACCAAGACTGAATGAAACATCTTCGAAGTGGCCGTGACCATCATTGCGGAGAAGCGAGTTTGGATATCTCCCCGACCGCCCCAGCCATGCACCACGAACGACGAATACGTCTACGTCACCATCGTTGTCGAAATCAGCCTGAACCATGTTTATGCCACCGGTAATTCCGGTCAGGCCACTCTGCTCTGTCCGGTCTTTAAACACACCGGCACCATCATTCTCAAAA
>CAJWGB010000106.1 GCA_913031625.1 uncultured Planctomycetaceae bacterium
GCCTTCGAGCCGTGGCGCTAGCGATCGGCGAGGTAATGGTCAATCGGAAATTATTCAAGCAGACGACTGACGTCTTCTTTCTCACATGGGAAGAAACAGAAAGTCTGCTTGCCGGACAGACGATGATGCCACACGTTTTATCTGAAACAGCAGAGTTGCGACGCACAGAATGGGAAGCCTGCCATTCACTTTCTCCGCCCGGATTAATCCAACTTCCGGAAGGTCACTACTGGTCGGATTCACCTGCTCCGCTGCCCGTCGAGCCTGCAACAGATTCACTCATTGGTACAGGGGTCAGCGGAGGCACTATCACTGGCCGCGCAGTCGTGTTAAGTGATCCAGACCAGATGAAAGAGGTTGCCGAGAACGACATCCTCGTCACACAACAGACAGATCCTGGGTGGGGACCCATTCTGTTTTTGGTGAAGGGGCTTGTCATGGAACGAGGCGGCATGTTGTCCCACGGTGCCATCCTCGCCCGCGAATACGGCATCCCAACAGTCGTCGCCATTCCTGAGGTGACTCGAAAACTAACCACCGGAATGCAGATTCGAGTTGATGGAGATCGTGGTGTCGTCGAAATCCTGGAAGAGTGACCTTGCCGCATGGATCGTCACCAGGATGCTCCGCCCGAGGGTTCTGCTGTTGGCCATCCTGCTGATCGCCGCCGCCTGCCTGAGTCATCCGGTTTCAGTGGCAGACGGTTCGTGGATCTGGAATGCCGTTGCCATTGTCGGGCTCGTCTTTACGTTTCGTCTCCAGGACGATCTCGCAGATATTGAAACCGACCGCCACCGGCACCCTGATCGGATACTGTGCCGATCCGCATTCACAAAACAACTGCTGCTGGCGTCTCAGTGCTTCAGGCTTGTTGCAGGTGCGGCCATTCTCCTCCGGTTTGGAGGATGGTCCCTGATGACCTTTAGCGTTCTCATTCTGATCCTGAATGCCTGGTATCAGGATTCGTTCCGCCTCAGGCATCCGATTGGGAACGCGGCCGTCGTTCTGCTGAAGTATCCATGCTTCCTGATCATCACTGTCTGGAATTCCGGCTGGCCAGCGTTCGCGGTCGCCACCGGCGTCTACCTGCTGTTGTTTACGATTGAATGGAGAGCAATCCACAGTGAGTCGAATCAGAATGCAAACACCACATCAGTTCAATAGAACGACTTTGAGAAAGCTGTGGCGCATTCAGGGATTCAACAATTCACGAAACCGGTAATCCGAAGCGGGCCCGTGGCACGCCCTGGAAGCAACGAACCGGAAGTCCGTCGTGCTCTTTAGCCGTATACCTCTGCCGTCAATCCGGTGCGCCGAATCAACGTATCCGCAATCTGTTGAAGCTGCTGGAGCGTTAGAGGTGTCACGAATGACTCGGCAGGCTGTCGAGCAACTGTGTACACCTGAACGAGAGATAACTCGCCCCCTGCCTCAACGACTTCCTGAAGCCGCTCGCACCACTCACTGATTTCGAACTCAGACGGAGGCTCTCCGTTGACATTCATAAAGAGGGCCTGAATCACCAGCGAACGAACCCTGGCCGCCGAGGCAATATTGTCCAGGATCTGCTGAAACGGAATCTTTGTCCGATCCACCAGTTGGTAGTACTCGGCTGTCCCGGCGTCGAGTTTCGCCCAGACCTGGCCGTTGTTCTGATCAAGCAACTCAAGGCCACGCTGAACATGTTCCCGGTGAAACATGGAGGCGTTTGTAATCAGCACCATCCTGACGTCGCGGTCACAGTGTTCCGCTTTGACAGCTGCCGCCTGAGCGATGATCTCATCAAAGTTCTTATACGTCGTCGGCTCACCGTCACCGGAAAACGCAATATCATTCAGGCGACGAAACTCGTCCGGAACACTCGAGAACTGAGGATGCTCAAAGATTTCACCGCTGGTCACAAACGCCAGGACACTGCTCAGCTCCTTAAACAATGCCTCCATCTCAACAAATCGCGTCTCGGACTCAGTCCGGCGATCAACCTGACAATAAATGCAGTCAAAGTTGCAGACCTTGTCCGGGTTCAGATTAACGCCGACGGAAACTCCTCGGCTGCGACGAGAAACGACGGGGTAGACGAATCGATTTGATTCAAACAATCGACTGTGCTGTTTGAAAACAGCCAGCTGGGGGAGCTGGTCCGACTGGGCAGATGGATTCTGGCTGGGAGTTGTCATACGGAAAGAGACACACGGGAACGGCTGCGGGAGCCGATATTTACGTAATTTGGAATCTGCAGTATTTTGTCGGTCTTCTTCGAGTCGAACACCCCGCGATCTGACATTTCCCGCTTTCCCACGCACATTCTTCCAGGGACGGAACATGCTGCGAACCATTCAAGTCTTTTATCGCCACACTTTCGTTTCCGCTGCTGCATGTGTGCTGACACTGCTGATTGCGGGTTGCGGAAAGTCAGACTCCAATGCGAAAGCGAAACCGGCATCCGATCCGATGATCGATGAGTTGTTCGCAGACATCGCAGAGAATGCACCCAAAGTTGATGAACAGCCAATTGAACAGCCAATTCGCCACGCGTCTCACGAAACGGCGGTAAGCACGACGTCTGACCCACCGTCTCTCACGCTGAAGGTCGCACAGGGAGATCGCTTCTCGCTGGTGCGATCCGTCAGCCAGACACTGAGACAGAAGGTGCTCCCTCAGGCAGTTCTGGCAATCAACGACCTGCAGTTATCCTTTGACCTCGCGGTGAAAGACGTTCGTGCGGACAGCATCACGATGAATGTTGTGTACAGACGAGTCGTCTACGAACACAACATTGAAGGCCAGCAGCTGAGCTGGGACTCCGCCTCCGGGCGTCCGGCTCCTATGGCGGTCGCATCCTACGCTGCAATGGTGAATCAGGGATTTAATATCGTTCTGAGCCGCGACAACCGGATCAAAAGCGTTGATGGTTACGACGAGTTCATCCGACGTTGTGTGTCTGTTGCTCCGGACGGACTCAAGGAAGTCGTGCGTGGCCGGCTGAATCAATCGCTGCCAGCTGCGGATGTCGCTGATCTGGTCGACAGCACCATTGGTTTGCTTCCATTTCAAAGCAACGACAGCGATGTCATGCTGGCAGAAGGTGACGAGTGGACTCGCGAACAGGCAACCGGAGACGGATCAGCCAGAATTCGAACATCGTGCCGACTTCGGGAACTGACACCGCTGACTGCAGAGATTGCGATTCGAACACGCATTGCCGCTGATGACGCTCAGGCGACTGGATCAAGTGTCCGAATCACGGGAGGAGAAGGCGCCGGGACGTGTCTGATCGATTGTCGGACGGGTCTGCCAATTACGTCAGAGCGAACTCAGTCTCTGACACTGGTTGTCCCAACGGCAAAAGGCACGCTGGCCGAGCAGGAGAAACTGATTCGCACAACAGTTCGCAGCCGATTCGAACCGGCCGTACTGACAAACTGAGCTTCTACTCAGATTCTGAATCTCTCAGATGAGGGTGGCGAATAATCTCCCCTTCGATCATGTAAACCACATCTTCTGCAATATTCGTTGCATGGTCTGCCACGCGTTCGATGTGGCGAATACATGAAAACAGATGCATGCCAGGTTCGACCAGCGACGGATCAGCACTCATTTGAGCACGCAACTCGTTGAGCAGTTCTACGTTCAGCGAATCCACACCATCGTCGGCTTTGCATACCTCGCGTGCTTTTTCCGTATCGAGTTCCAGATAGGCGTCAATACTGCTGTGCAGCATTGAAAGTGATTCAGAAGCCATCTCATCGAGTCGGTCTGGCAGCATAAAGTCAGGGTACGGAGCAATTCCCATCGATCGTTCTGCAATATTGACTGCCAGATCACCAACCCGTTCAAGCTCACCGATGATCTTCAGCACAACGGCAACTCGCCTCAGATCATTAGCTACGGGGTGATAGAGTGCCAGGATCTTGAGACACTCTTCCTCGATCTGGACATCGAGTTGATTAACTTCCTGGTCACGAATCACGAGTTCCGCTGCGAGGGTACTGCTGCGATTTCTCAGCCCCCGCACCGCATCGTTGATCAGTTCCTCGACTTTGGAGCACATCGCGACAATGTCGCGGTGGAGTCGCGACATTTCGTTGGAAAAATGCATCGCCATTTCGTTCCGTTCTTTCTGCGCGGGCCCAAAATCCTCAGATTGATGATTTGATTCGGCGGAACCCTGCCAGCAACCAAATGGTAAGATCTGTAAATTCGTTCGTGAAGGCACACCAATGCATCAATCTGACGTGAATCGCATTCCGGCCCGTGTTTTGTCGCCTTCGACCTCTCAGAATACCTCACTGCTGACAATTCTGTGAGAAACAATGGCCAACGACGTCTCAATCACGGGGTGTCTTGTCCTTCCCCTGCCAGTGTGAAAATCTTCCTCCAACCGCGTGATTCGTTGTTGATTGAATCGAATCGTGCGTAAGTATCCGGAGCAGAGACGTTTAGAACTCAGTAAGCCTGATTCCTGAGCACCAGCAGGATTGTCAGGTGTGAAACCGAATGCGGCCGGAATCATGCCTGAGATTTGGATGTAGTCAGACCTGACGGTGAACGAATGGATAGACCAGTTATCAAACTAATGCAGTTGCTCAAGTCGCTGCTTACGGAATCAGGCAGTCGAGCACGCCGCCGCCGTACCGCATGGCAGGCCGAACCTCTGGAGCAGCGCCAACTCCTCACTGTCGATATTCTGTTTGATTACACCTACGACACCGGCGGATTCTTCAACCCACAGGGACGTCGCGATGTGCTCGAACAGGTCGCCGCCATCTATGAGGCACGCCTCAACGACGATCTGCTGGCAATTAACCCGGGAGGCGTCAACACCTGGTCAGCTCGGTTTAATCACCCGTCCGACGGCAGCCAGCAGGTGATTACTGACATGCAGGTTCCAGCAGACACTTTGATCGTCTTTGTCGGCGCACGTAATCTCGGCTCGGGCCTGGCGATCGGTGGACCGGGGGGGGTCAACGTATCCGGAACCCAGACATTTGTGACCAACCTGATCACACGCGGTGAGTCAGGTGTCGATGCCAACGGGAACAACGACACAGACCTTGCCCCATGGGGCGGCACGATTTCATTCTCCACGAATACCACGTGGAATTTCACGATGAACGAGCCGACAAACAGCCAGAACGATCTGTATTCGGTGGCTATTCATGAACTTGGCCACGTCCTCGGATTCGGAACGACTCAGTCCTACCACAACCTTGTGAATCAGGACGGACGGCTCGACGGACCAAACGTGGTGGCCGAGTATGGCTCACCAGTGCCCCTGACCGGTCATGACAACGCACACTTTGCGACCGGGATTTCCAGTTTCCTGCCCGGTACAACAATTACTCAGGAAACGTCGTTTGACCCACAGATCACTACCGGCACCCGCAAACACCTCACGACACTCGACTGGGGCGCGCTGGATGACATTGGCTGGGACGTCGCTCCGGTCGTCGACCGCGACTTTGGTGATGCTCCGGATGCGTCCGATGGAACCGGAACGGGTAACTATCAGACGCGTTCCGCGGACAATGGGCCCGCTCACAATGTCGTCTCGGGACTCAGCATCGGTGCGCTGGTCGATGGCGACAACGGCCTTTTGCACGATTCCACTGCCACTGCCGACGACACCTCCGGTCAGCCTGACGAAGACTTTCTGCTCTCCAACGTACTTGGCATTGTTGAAACCGGTGTCCCACAGATCCCGGTAAACGTCACAAACACAACCGGTACTGCGGCTACGTTATACGGCTGGATTGACTATGACGCTGATGGAGTATTTGAACCGGGTGAATCAGCAAGCGTAGCCGTCCCGACAGGTCTCACCGACCAGACGGTCACCCTGACGTTTCCCGTTGTTCCGGAAAATGGTCTGGCACAGACATTTGCCCGATTTCGCCTGAGTACCGATTCGAATGCGTCTCTGCCGACAGGGCTGGCGATCGATGGGGAAGTGGAAGATCACGCTGTAACCGTCTACAGCGCGGCGCGAGGATACGACAACCTGCCGCTCTTCACCTGGACCACCGGCCAGAATGACGTGCGCTACGAACTTGAAGTCAACAGCGTTACGACCGGAGAAACAGGCTACATCCGTCAAACAGATCTTCTGCTGAATCGCTTCCGACCTCATCAGGCTCTTGACCCAGGGGCATATCTGTGGCGATTTCGTACGTGGGACGGGACACAGTACCTGCCGTGGAGCTCTCAGATCCCGCTCCATATCTTCTCTGCAGACGCCTCAACTCCGGAGATCACTGACCCAGTTGCGACTTCCATTGACAGTCGTCCAACGCTTGCGTGGTGGCACATCGATGGCGCCAGCCATTACGAAGTCTGGATTGATTCTGAGTCATCCGATGGACTTATCCACCAGAGGGATCTCACTCACCCATCATTTACGCCCCAGCGAGGACTGGCGGCCGGATCTTATACCGCCTGGGTTCGAGCACACGATGCTTCGGGCCCTCTGGGGAACTGGAGTCGCCCGTTCGGGTTCGTCATTCATGAATCAACAACCCCTCAGCTCACAGAACCACGCGCTGGGTCAACAACGACTGCACCGACATTCGGATGGCTTCCGACTGCGGACGAATTCATGACGCTCCGGATCACAAACCTCAACACTAACGCGCAGGTCTACGAGCTGACCGGACTGACAGGCACGTCATGGACACTGCCAGAAAGCCTTCCTTCCGGAAGGTACTCGGCCACAATTCAGGGCAGTCAGACCGGCCTCAGTGAATCCATTCCGTTTCAGGTACTGGCAGTTGCTGACGGGGCGGAACTCAATGGTCCTGTCGTCGACTCTGAGAATCCGCTGCCGATCTTTCACTGGACAAGAGTTGCCGGTGCAGTGAGCTATGAACTGGTCATTGATGATGTCACCGGAGATGCCGGCACAATCGTCGCTGAAACGAAGCTGACGGAAACTGCCTACGCAATTCAAACCCCGTTACCCCCCGGGACGTATCGAGCTCGTGTCAGAGCCCTGGGCCTGACGGGCCCGATCGGAACCTGGAGCAGTCCACTCGATCACCGCGTCCGGAATTCAAAGAACCTGAGCATCTTTTCCCCAACAGCCTCGAGCGATAACGCAGCTCCTCAGATCGTCTGGAATAAGCTGCCGAACGCAACTCATTATCGCGTCAGCTTTGCGCAAGGCGATTCGGGGACCGGCCAGTTGCCGCCCGTACAGACCAACGTCATCGACAATTCACTGCAGTTGACAGAGCCGCTGAGCAACGGGGTCTATGTTGTGACAGTCACTGCGATCAGTGGTGAGCAGGTTGTTGCAACTGTCGACCAGAGGTTTGTGGTTGCGTCCTCAACCGCAGACCCGGTCACGATCTATGGTCCAATCGGCCCACAGACGAGCAGCCGCCCGACGATTCGACTTTCCGAAGTGACCGACGCGACTCGCTATTCATTCTGGATTCGGGACGAAACACGGGGAATTGACGCGGCTCTCGTAGAGCTTGACCTTGAATCTCCGGCTTACGTACCTCACAACCCGTTGCCGCCTGGCGACTATACGATCTGGGGGCGAGCCTGGACCGCAACTGGCCCCGGCGACTGGAGTGCGCCGCACACCTTCTCCATCGGGGAATCAGTCGGCATTCCGACAATTAGCAACACACTCCACGTCACAGCGTCCAGCGTCCCGGAGATTTCGTGGGGACATGTCCATGGTGCTGCGTCCTACGACATTCGGTTTGATGCCCTCACTGGAAATCAAGACAGCTTTCTCACTGCAGGCGGACTGACTTCACCTCTTTACCGGCCTGCTGTCGGGCTCCCCCCCGGTGACTATCGTGTGCAGATCCGAAGCGTCGATGCACAGGGGACTCAGTCCGCGTGGAGCAGCAGTGACTGGACCCTCTCGGTCATCGAAGAAGCCACAGCGACTCTCAATAGCCCTCGTCAGGACGAGCAGGTGACTGGTGGCACAGTGCAGTTTGCATGGTCGACCGTGACCGGCGCCGTTCGATACGAGCTGTGGGTTGATAACCTGAGTACGGGAGCTCGAGCGGTGATCAACGAGACCCAGCTCATAGACAATCACCTGATTGTGAATACTCTGGCAGCCGGAAATTACCGCGCATGGGTAAGAGCCATTCTCTCGAACGGCACCGGAGTCTGGACCAGCGGAAACGACTTCCAGGTGGTGTAACCGGCACACCCCTCACTGACTCAAATCACCACGCATCGCCACCCTCCCATGTCTGTAATTCTGTACAGGCAACCCACTGGCACGTCCTGATAGATGGATCCCCGTCCCTCGTTCAGTTTAACGGCAACCTCCGGCGAGCAATGCCGACTAATTGAATGCAGCGAGAGAAACGCTGAACAGATCCGTCCAGGGCTTCATTAGACAATAAGAGGAAGGGTTCCGCAGATGAGAGTCACAAATGTGGAGGTCAGCGTGAATCACCGGGGTTGTGTGCGAGCATTCTGCAAGCTCACGTTCGACAACGAGTTTGTTATTCAGGATGTCAAACTGATCGAAACGGATCGTGGTACGTTTGTGGCAATGCCCAACCGACGCACGACCGGTCACTGCCCTCATTGTGCAGCAAGAATCGCCACTAACTTCCAATATTGCTGCAGCTGCGGGTCACCCGTCGATCAGGCATCGTTTGCCCACGACCGTGAGTACTGCGATATCGCACACCCGATCAACAGGCAGTGTCGCGAAATGATTGAAGAGGCGGTTAAGAATGCTGTCTGCGAAGCGAGTGAGAAGAACTCTCCCGTGCTGACGAAATAGAAGATTCGCCCGCAGCCGTGAGGTCTGATTCCACGGCTGCCACTATCAGGCAAACGAGTCAGCAGACTGGTAACGCGTCGGGGTTCCACTCAGGCAGCCGCCAGGCTTAAATCGTAGTGATCTAATCCTGGAACGAACTCTGCCACCAGTCCGCATTCGGCTTGAAGTCTGGCTTCAGAAATGCAGCGTGGCGAGTCTCCAGTCGTTCAAGCCCTTTTGTCCTGAGGTTCTCCCACCGCGACGCTCGCATGGCTGAATCAAATTGTCCGTCCGGTATCGGCATCTTCGCACCGGTCGCAGCCAGCCATGATTGCAGCGTTCCCTGCATCTCAGTGACCCGTTTCGGGTGTGTCTTCGCGAGATCCGCCTGTTCGCCGATGTCCTTTGAAATGTCATACAGTTCGTAGTGCTGATCTTCGTGGTAGTAGATCAGTTTCCAGTTATCTTCCATGACAATTGAAGACGGTTCACCGCCCTGGTTGCCGTAGTGCGGGTAGTGCCAGAAGAGTGGGCGTTCAGCCAGCCCGCCTCCCGTGAGCACCGGCACAAGACTGACCCCATCAACCGCCTGTTCCGCAGGAACATTTACATTTGCCAGATCAAGAAGTGTCGGGTACCAGTCCATGCCACTGGCTGGAACATCAGTCGTGGTGCCTGCTGTCGTTACGCCGGGAGCGTAGATATAAAACGGTTCACGAATTCCACCTTCCCACTGGCGGCCTTTGCCTCCGCGGAAGGGAAGGTTACAGGTTGCGAACGCGTCACCGGACGATACCCCACCGTTGTCGGATGTAAAACAGACAATCGTGTTGTCCATCAAACCCAACTCGTCCAGTTTGGCAAGCACAAGTCCCACAGCATCGTCCATCGACTCAATCATGCCGGCATAGATTGGGCAGTCCTGAACCTGGCGGACACCGAGTCGACGATCAAAAATGAATCGTTTGTCAGCAGTCCCATCTGCCGCAGCCTTGTCCCGATACTTCTTCCACAGCATTTCCGAAGTCTCGATCGGCGCATGGACTGAATAGAAAGACAGGAACGCAAGGAAGGGCCTGTCCCTGCTGGACTCAATGAAGTCTGCTGTTTCGCGCCCAAGACGAATGGGGAGGCACTCACCTTTGGGACCATCTTTAAGGTTGGGATTGTTATATGGCGCAAAGAAACCACCACGCGGACTTCCGGACTCATATCCTCCCTTATTGATCTGAAACCCGTGGTCCGTTGGCCATGATCCTTCTTTCCCAAGGTGCCATTTGCCGGCAAAGAAAGTCCGGTACCCGGCCCCCTGCAATGCTTCCGCAATTGTGACCTCCGAAGCGCGAAGAGCTCGGTCGTATTCGGGCGGCAGGTGACTGTCGAATCGTTTGGCTCGCCGCCAGTTCTCACCGGCAGGATCACCAATCCACGTTGTAATGCCCGTATTCACCGGGTACTTGCCCGTCATGATCGATGCACGTGATGGACTGCAGACCTGGCACGTGGCATACCCTCGGGTGAACTTCATCCCCATGGAGGCGATTCGGTCGATATGCGGGCTCTCATAATAGGTGGACCCCTCATTGCTGAGATCTTTAGCTCCCAGATCGTCAGCGAGAATGAAGACAATGTTCGGACGCTGTTCACCTGCAACGACGAGGGAAACAGCAACAAGAGGTAGGACAGAAAGGATGCGCATGAGTGAGCCTGCAGGAGTTGATCGAACCCACCGAGTGTAGCAGGACGGGAATGGTCACGCAGTTCGCAGCTTGACGCAAATGAGGCGACGGCCACAGCAGGTGTTCCGTAGCCTGACTCTCCGAGTCGGTCCCTGCCCAGCCTGCCGTGGAAGGCACATGACTCCTTGCCGTCTGTCTGGGAACTCAGGCGACATTGAGTGGGGTTCCCGTCTCAAGAAATTTCCGGCGAAGTCCACTCCCCCCGGCACGAGCTGCAATGAACGGTTTCAGCCTGCAAATCGCGACCAGTCACGGCCGATTGAAGACTGGTTTTCTGTCTGCGATAATTGGCGCCTCAGGACGCGAACTGCCATTTGGAATCAGCAGTCGCTCAATCAGAGAGCAGAGAATCCCGCTCTCAAAATGAATGGATCAGCATGATCGACGTGAATCAGGACGAAGTCCAGCGTGCTTCAGCACGCCCATTTGCCCACCTCCACTGCCACACGCACTACAGTCTGCTGGACGGCGTGAATCGTATCCCGGACCTCGTCAGGCAGGTCAAGAATCTTGGGATGAATTCCATTGCCATGACCGACCATGGCAACCTCTATGGAGCAATGGAGTTCTACAACACGTGCCGCGCGAACGACGTCAATCCCATCATTGGCTACGAAGCATACGTAGCTCCGGGCCGACGCACCGACCGCAGCGCGTCACGACAGCGTGATGCGCAATCGCACCTGACTCTGCTGGCGATGAATCAGAAAGGCTTCGACAACCTCATTAAGATGTCGTCGTCAGCCTACCTTGAAGGTTTTCACTACAAGCCGCGAATCGACCGAGAGCTGCTGGAGGCTCACAGCGACGGAATCATCTGCCTGTCCGGTTGCGCATCCAGTGAACTGTCCAGGCTGCTGCTGGCAGATAAAGACAGTGAAGCTCGGCAACTCGTTGAATGGTACTCCCGCGTTTTTGGCGACCGCTTTTACATGGAGATCCAGGACGCAGGGTTTGAAATTCAAAAACAGTGCCTCGATCTGACAGTTGACCTTGCCAACAAAATGGGACTTCCGCTGGTCGCGACCAACGATGCCCACTATCTGACACGAGAAGATGCGAAGGTGCAGGACGTTCTGCTTTGCGTCAACACGCGTACCACGCGTGATGACCCAAACCGAATGAAGATGAGCAACGACGGTCTGTACATCTGCAGTCCGGAGGAAATGTATGCAACCTTCACCGGTCTCGAAGACGCTGTCGCCCGATCTCAGGAGATTGCGAACCGAGTCGACATCGAGATGCACGACCGCAAACTGTATCCCGTGTATCGTCCGCCCGAAGGCAAGTCAGACATCGACTACCTGCGTGAGCTCTGCAATGACCTCATGCATGAGAGATATGGCGATGAACTCACCGACGCACACTGGAAACGACTGGAATACGAGCTTAGCGTCATTGAAGACAAGGGTTACGCCAGCTACTTCCTGATCGTCTGGGACTTTGTGGAGTTTGCTCGCCGCCACGACATTCCCTGTGGTGCTCGTGGATCGGCCTGTGGTGCGATCGTGGCCTTCCTGCTGCGTCTCGGGGATGTCTGTCCGCTTAAGTACGACCTCCTCTTCGAACGATTCCTTGACCCGAGTCGTAACGAGCCACCTGATATCGATATCGACTTCTGCCGCGACCGACGACAGATGGTGATTGACTACACCAAGGAAACCTATGGTGAGCTGAATGTCGCGCAGATTGGTACCTACGGGACACTGAAGGCCAAAAATGCGATCCGTGACGTCGGACGAGCACTCAACGTGCCACTACCGCGTGTGAACGAACTTGCGAAACTGGTTCCGGATGAGCTCAACATCAAGCTGAAAGACGCCCTGGACAAAAGCCCTGACCTCAAGGCCGCTTACGATACGGACTCAGAAGCTCAGGAACTTCTCGACTTTGCGATGTCCGTTGAAGGTCTTGCTCGCAGTACGGGAACCCACGCGGCCGGGGTTGTGGTGGCCGACCTGCCTCTGGATACCGTTGTCCCTCTGCAAAAAATCACCGGCAAGGACGACATCATCACACAATGGGACGGGCCAACGATCGAAGCCATCGGTCTGCTGAAGATGGACTTTCTTGGCCTGCGAAACCTCACGATTCTCGACAAGGCAGTCAAGAACGTTCAGCGAACCTACCCTGATTTCACTCTTGATGACGTCAAAAACAACCTGACCGACGACAAGACGTTTGCTCTTCTCCAACGGGGCGAAACAAAGGGCGTGTTTCAGCTGGAGTCCGGCGGAATGCGGGACCTGCTGACAAAGATGAAGCCGGACTGCTTCGAAGACATCATCGCCACCTCGGCCCTCTACCGCCCGGGACCGCTGGAAGGCGGGATGGTGATGGAATATGTGGACGTCAAACACAAACGCAAGGAGCCGCGAAAAGTTCATCCGGTTGTGGATGCTGTCCTGGAAGAAACCTATGGAGTCATGGTTTACCAGGAACAGGTGATGCGGATTCTGAACCGGGTCGGAAACGTGGAACTCGCCAGTGCGTATAAATGTATTAAGGCGATAAGTAAAAAGAAGCAGTCGATCATCGACAGCTTCCATGATGAATATATCTCCGGCGCAGAATCGAACGGGATCTCGACGGCGCTGGCTGAAGAACTCTGGAATCTGATCGTCGCATTCGCGGGCTACGGTTTTAACAAGTCTCACTCAACCGCATACGGACTGATCGCATACGAAACGGCGTTTCTGAAGGCTCACTACCCAGTCGAGTTCATGGCAGCCCTCCTGAGCTGCGGAATGGAGAGCAGCGACCGAATCAGCGAGCACGTGGATGATGCTCGCCGACAGGACATCGAAGTTCTTGCTCCGGATGTGAATACGTCTGAAGTCGAGTTCGCTGTAGTTGGCGAGAAGATTGCATTCGGGATGGGCGCAATCAAAGGTGTCGGAGAGTCCGCCCTGGAGGCCATTGTTGAGGCCCGCCGCGAAGGCGGAGAATTCAAAGACATCTTCGACCTGACGGAACGAATCGACCCGAAAGCACTCAACAAGTCCGCGTTGGAAACGCTGGTGAAAGTGGGAGCACTGGACAGCCTGCCTGGCACCCGAGCTCAGCAGCTGGAGGTTGTGGACCGCGCGGTTCAATCTGCGATTGCAGCCGCACGAGACAAAGCCAGCGGCCAGATGAATCTGTTTGGCGGCGCAGAGGAAGCCGGAGAAAGTGCCGCTGACACTCACCTGGCACTTCCCGACGTACCTGACTGGACGCGTTCTCAGCAGCTGGCATACGAAAAAGAATGCCTCGGTTTTTACCTGACTTCTCACCCGCTCAGCCAGCATTCCCGACGGATCGCGAGGTATGCCCAGGTGCAGAACAAAGACCTTGCAGACATGGACGACGGCGTGCCGGTAACCATTGTGGGCATGGTTGGTTCCATCAAGATTGCCACAGCACGCAAGACAAACGCCAACGGGCTGAACAAGTACGCCAACTTTGATCTTGAAGATCCGACAGCAATCGTGCGATGCATCGCATGGCCGTCTGATTACGATCGTTTCAAAGAACTCATCAAAACGGAAAACATTATTCTGATTCAGGGCAAAGTCGACCGTCGCGGTCGAGAACCCAATATCGTGGTCAACCGCATCATGACTCTGGATCAGGCGGACCGTGAGTTCACGACCCAGGTAGCCATTAAGTTTGATCGCGGACTTCATTCACTGGACGATGTCGAAAACGTGCGACGTGTCCTGTCTCGATTTCCCGGCAGCACTGACGTAATCCTCGTCGTCGACAGTTTCGAACAGGATCCAAAACCACCAATCGAATCCGGCAACGGTGGCGCGACGGCCACGGCAGTCGCGGAAGCCCCGGCTCCGCCAACGAACCGAATTCGATTCGTGCTGACAACGGGCAAGGAATGCCAGGTCACCGTGGGCCCCGAGTTTCAGGAAGCGCTGCGTGACTCCATTGGCGAAGAATTCTTTGAACTGAAAGCTGCCCGTCCAAATGGAGGCGGCAATGGCGGCGGATCAATCGGTCGCTGACGGGATCAGCCCGGTGTTACTGAAAACATAGTCACTGCAACGAGAAATATGATGCGAGTCCTGCTTCTGTGCCTCCTGACAGTTTCATTCTTCGTCTCCGCCAGCGCGGCGGACCGCCCCAACGTCGTGATGGTGTTCATTGACGACATGGGATGGGGAGATTTTTCCTGTTTCGGAAACAAGGATGCCAATACTCCCAACATCGATCGCATGGCGACGGAAGGAATTCGATTTGAGCAGTTCTATGTGAACTCCCCCATCTGCTCTCCCTCTCGAACGGCACTTTCTACCGGGCAGTACCCTCAGCGCTGGAAGATCACCTCGTATCTCAGCAATCGCGACCACAATATCCGTCGAGGCATGGCGCAGTGGCTTGATCCCACAGCTCCCATGCTGGCTCGTTCGCTGCAGAAAGCTGGCTACGCGACCGGACACTTTGGGAAGTGGCATATGGGCGGGCAGAGAAACGTGGACGACGCTCCCCTAATCACCGAGTACGGCTTCGATCAGTCACTCACGAACTTCGAGGGGATGGGACCGAAACTCCTGCCGTTGACACTCAAACCCGGGCAGGAGAAGCCAGGAAGAATCTGGAGGGACGCAGAACGGCTTGGCGACGGATATCGCTGGGTGCTGCGTTCAAAGATCACCGGTGGTTTCATTGATGAGGCGATTCCCTTCCTGAAGAAAGCGAAAGAAGCAGGGAAACCGTTCTACATCAACATCTGGCCGGATGATGTTCACAGCCCATTCTGGCCCCCGGTCGACCAGTGGGCCGACGGAAAACGCGGTCTTTATCATTCCGTGCTGCAGGCAATGGACACCCAGATGGCACGGCTGTTTTCCACCATCCGTGAAGACGACGTACTTCGCGACAACACATTGATTCTGATCTGTTCCGACAATGGTCCTGAACAGGGGGCAGGCTCCGCGGGACCGTTCCGTGGTTTCAAGACTCACCTTTACGAAGGCGGCGTTCGCTCGTCTCTGATTGCATGGGGGCCGGGGCTCCTGAAAAAGAAAGGACACGTCGACAGAACGTCCGTATTCTCTGCGATTGACCTCGTCCCAACGCTTCTGGATCTGACCGAGACACCTCACCCCAAAGACGCTGAGTTCGACGGTGAGTCCCTCGTCCCTACATTGCTGGGAGAAGGCGGGTCAAGAAAGAAGCCGCTGATGTTTCGTCGCCCGCCGGATCGCAACTCCTTCTACGGAGACAAAGACCTTCCCGACCTTGCGATGCGAATGGGCTCATGGAAACTCCTGTGCGAATACGATGGCAGTATCACAGAGCTCTACAATCTCGAATCCGATCGAGGCGAACAGTCAAACGTCGCATCGGAGCATCCGGAAGTCGTCGCCCGCATGAAGAGTCAGCTACTCGGCTGGCACAAGTCGATGCCCCCTGACAACGGTGCGAGTTTCAAAGGGCGGTGATCGCCCGCTGTCGTTAAATCGCAAATCATGAACGAGAAGATGCACTGATGCAGCACGAAAACCTCCCGCAAATCATTGACGCACTTTCCTCCGCACTCCCTC
This sequence comes from uncultured Planctomycetaceae bacterium, assembly GCA_913031625.1. Classification (GTDB taxonomy): domain Bacteria; phylum Planctomycetota; class Planctomycetia; order Planctomycetales; family Planctomycetaceae; genus Fuerstiella. The sequence goes on from CAJWGB010000106.1 coordinate 16,026, forward strand.
CTGTGATGCGCTGGTGCGGAGCCGTCGCAAAGCGACTTCGGCAATTCAACATAGCAGTGACAGGAAAGTCATCCGGCAATTCAAACACAGACGCCCTGACACTTGCCGATCTCTCCGTCCAGGAACTTCTCGTGGCCGCGCTGCGTGACGGTGATCCGGTCCTCCGGACGTGTCGCGTCGAGGGCGAAGAGTCGACCGGGGACATGGAACTGTTTAATCAGTCGGCAAACCTCTCCATCGCCATTGACCCCATCGACGGAACCAAACAGTATCGCGACCGCACCGGAAACGGGTACTCAATCATCGCCCACCTTCATGATGATGAGACCCCTTACTATTCGCTCGTGTTTGCCCCGGAGATGGGCGAATGCGGAACCTGGGTCGAAGTTGCAGATGACCGACTGCGATGCGGGCCTGATGACACACAGCGAACAGCTCGGCAGGTACTTGACGAACTCCCTGACCTGAGAGACCAACGAGATTCCGAAGCAAAGGGCATCTACCTGATTGGCTTCCAGGACCACGATGCTGACTGCGCTCGGAAAGTGGATGCCATCGGGTTGCAGGGACGTACATCCGATGAAATGAACGGCAGCATCTATCCATTAATGGCGTCGGCTGAGTATGCAGGCTCTCTGATTCACTCGCCAAACATCTATGACTTTCCGGTCTCCATGCACATCGCACGCATACTCGGCGGTGACGCAGTCTGGGCCCACAATCGAAATCCCGTTCACTATCGGGACCTCTGGATGGATGACCGGGCAGACATGCTGCGATTTCCAGGTATCGTTGCGTGCAGTGAGTATCCGGACGTCAACGAGAAACTGTGCCAGCTTTCGCAGGACTGGAATCAGATTCGATACCGAGACTAAGGGTTGCTCCAGCTTGTTTTCCCTGAAGAGAGACGTGGTCGGAATTCCAGCCGGGGAACTCTGGCGAACCCCGCCACCACTCGTCCCAACGATAAGCCTGTCCCGGTCCAGTCGTTCGCCGGCCAGGAATCGAAGCCAGTGCCCCCCAAAGACAACAATTCGTGTTCCACTTCCCCTCCGTCGCGATAGTAAGCAATTATGATTCCCGCACAGATCATCGCCCTGAAACGAGACGGAGGTGAACTTTCGGATTCGCAGATTGGCCAGTTCATCGCCGGCTTTGCGGCCGACGAGATCCCGGACTACCAGATGTCAGCCATGGCGATGGCAATCTTCCTCAATGGAATGACGGACGCGGAAACTGCCTCCCTGACGCATCACATGCTGAACTCCGGCGCACGATTGTCATGGCCGGAGAATGGAATTCCCCGCGGAGACAAACACTCAACGGGAGGAGTCGGGGACAAGATCTCAATCCCGCTTGCCCCGATCCTTGCGTGCTGCGGACTGCAGGTCCCCATGCTTTCCGGACGCGGCCTTGGAGCAACCGGTGGCACTCTCGACAAACTCGAATCCATATCTGGATACCGAACAGACCTTTCACTGAGTGAAGTCACCCAGCTGACTCAGGAAGTTGGGTGTGTGATTACCGGTGCATCCCCGGAACTGGCTCCTGCCGACAGACGCCTCTATGCGCTTCGTGATGTCACTGCCACCGTCCCTTCCATTCCATTGATCACCGCCAGCATTATGAGCAAGAAGCTGGCTGAGTCACCGGATGCTCTGGTTCTGGATGTGAAGTTCGGAAGCGGTGCATTCATGAAAACCAAAGAACAGGCACGAGCACTCGCACAAAGTCTCGTACAGACAGGCGAGCGGATGAATGTCAGAACCACCGCTCTGCTGACGGACATGAACCAGCCTCTGGGGCGAATGTGCGGCAACGCCAATGAAATCAAAGAGTCAATCGACGTATTGAAGGCAACAGGGCCAGACGACGTCACAGAGCTCACCCTTGACCTCGCCGCTGAACTCCTGCATTCAAGCGGCCTGGCTGAATCAGTGGAGGACGCTCGCAGGTCCGCTCAGGCAACCATTGATGATGGTTCAGCCCTCCAAAAACTCGAACAGATGGTCGTCGCGCAGGGCGGGTCATCACTTGATGTCTCCATTGCTGAGGCTCACGAAGTCTGCGCGCAGCGTGCCGGCGTCGTTCAGGCTGTTGAAACGGAACAGCTCGGGCTGGCAGTCATCGCGCTCGGTGGCGGGCGACGACAGATGACGGATGCCATCGATCACAGCGTTGGATTTGAGTATCTCGTCCGAGTCGGAGACACCGTGGAAGCCGGGCAACCGCTCATCAAAGTGTTCGCCCAGAACGCGGAGATAGTCAGTGATCAGGTAATCGGTGCAATCACCATCGGAGACACTGGTTCGCCCCTGACGCTTGTCGCCGAACGACTGACGGCCGACAATTGCTGACTCTCGCCAACTCCGGAGTCACCACATGCGCGCGACTGTTCTTACTGTTCTGCTTCTTTCCGCTACGGCGTCTGCCGACGGTCCCTTCCCGCCACACAGGATCATCGACGACGTCTATTACGTTGGATCGCAGAACATCGCCTGTTACCTCGTCACGTCCAACAATGGGCACATTCTGATCAACAGCGGGTTTGAAGATACAGTGCCGCTGATCAAAGCGTCAGTGGAATCGCTGGGATTCAAAATGAAGGACGTTCG
>CAJWGB010000107.1 GCA_913031625.1 uncultured Planctomycetaceae bacterium
GCCTTCGGAGAAGGCGTCCAGCTTGACGTAGCCCACGCCATTGTCCATCATCGCGGCGAGCGAGATGTCGCGGAGCTCCACCGCCACGCCGGCGCGGGTGGCCGCCCAGTCGTCCAGCACCGATTCCAGCGGACCCAGATCGAGCGGACGCGGACGGGCGTGAATGTCATGCCCGCCGGGACAGAAGACGGCGGGAAAGTGCGTCTCGCCGGCCAGGGTCATCCCGGAGCCCATGGCGGCGCTGCCGGGGATGTCATTGTCACAATCAGAGTATCGCCACACCCGTGGTTTCGTCGTGATGGACAGACAATCCTGGTGGATATTCCCGTGACACCTGCGGAAGCTGCACTCGGAACAAAGATCGACATTCCGACGCTCAGTGACGGCGTGGTCGTCATGTCGATGCCAGCTGGAACCTCAAGTGGTGCAAAACTACGACTCAAAGGGATGGGAGTCCCTGACCGTAAAACCGGACAGCGTGGCAATCAACTAGCCGTCATTAAGATCGTGGTGCCGAAAGAGCTGAGCATTGAACAACAGGCGTTGTTCGAGCAGTTGAAGCAGTGCGATCCGGAAAACCTGCGAAGCGAAGAACCGTGGGCCGATTGATGGACGCATTATTTGTGAACCTGAGGCTCACTTCGTGCGTCTGATTACACGCATTAAGACGTTGATGGAATTTGGCATTTGCCAGTGTAGGATGCATTTGTCTGCAGATGGCCAGGTGTTCGCTGCGTTCTTTGAACGGAGAGGAAAGTCCGGGCTCCACAGGACACGATGGTGGGTAACGCCCACCGTCCGCGAGGACAGAGCAAGTGCAACAGAGAGTAGACCGCCTCAGCGTCATGCGAAGTGAAGCTTCGGCTTCCGGGGTAAGGGTGAAAGGGTGCGGTAAGAGCGCACCAGCGGCCTGGTTGATCGGGCCGGCTGGGTAAACCTCATCGGGAGCAAGACTAAGCAGGAGGAAGTGTGTTTCGGCACACTCGAGTCGGTCCGGCTCGGTGACCTCCGGGTAAGTTGCTTGAGGTGCTGAGCAATCAGCATCCTTGATAAATGGACACCCGCGACATCGTCGTGACAAAACCCGGCTTATCGGCCATCTGTGGACTCCTTCCTGAGCCTGATCCCCCCGGGCGACTGGAAACGTACGATTCACCTCACTGGAATCGCAACAGTCTGCCTGACTGGCAGAATCGACTCCTCTTCTCCAGAACGAGTCTTACTTCTTCATTGCGGCACGAGACTGCTTCATTCGTGGTTCTGCCCGAGACTGATAAATCCGGCCCTGCCGATAAGCAGACTACAAGTCAATGTCGCCTGAACGGGCGTGCGCCCACCACCCCCACCTGCCGAATGGAGTCTGCACGTGAAGCACTTATTCCGCGCTGCCATTTGCCCCGCCCTGCTTTGTTCACTGCTGCTGCCGTCAGTCTCTGCCTCTGATGGCTGGGCAGCTTCTTATGAAGAAGCGGCTGAGAAAGCAGATCGAGAAGGCCTCCCAATGCTGCTGCACTTCTACGCCCCATGGTGTGGACCGTGCCGACGCATGGAGCAGGAGACATTCTCAAAGGCGTCTGTGCAGAAAGAACTTGATCGCGGGCTGATTGCAGTCGAGGTCGATGTTTCGTCACGACAGGATCTTGCGAGTGAGTTCGGCGTAGGGTCAGTGCCCCGAGACATCGTGGTTTACCCTGGCGAAGATCCGAAACTGGTCGCGACTGGTTTTCAATCCAGTGGGCAATACATCTCGCTTCTCAGGAAGATCGCTGCTAAGGGGAGAACAATTCGCAGCCTGCAGCCCGAAGTGACAGTCGCGCAGGAGAGCCTTCTTGGCCTCAAGGGGTTTTGTCCAGTGGCCCTGATTCGTGATCGCACCTGGAAGAAGGGCGAAGAGGCACTCGAATTTGAATACCGAGGAGTGAACTATCGATTCAGCTCAGCAAAATCGAAACAGCAGTTTGAGGAGAACCCTCGCCGTTATACGCCTCAGAACCTCGGTTGCGATCCGGTTGTGTTGTACCGAGATCAAAAGGCAGTCACCGGAATGATTCGGCACGGCGTGTTTTTCGACGACCGCCTGTATCTATTTCAAACCGAAAAGAACAAGGCAGCATTCAAGAAAAATCCTCTGCAGTACACACGAATTCGTCATGCGGTTCGTGTCGACGACCTCGAAGGCCAGCGTTACCAATAGGTGGCACCAGTCGTGTGCCAGTCGTGTGAGGCGTCGAATTGGCAAATTTGCAGGCAAAATATTCGAAATAACCCTCGAAAATGTGGGTTGAGATCCTCCGGAGTACGATTGACACAGCAAAGAGTTCGGTTAATACTAGAGATTAGTTGAACCAGCTCGTTCACAGGTTTTTGTTCGTGAGCAGCTGGATGAATTGATCTTCGCAATTCTCAGGAGCCCATGGGCGCTCCATTGCCGGCGAAGTCCCCCACAGGTTTCTACCTGGTTCCCTCGGAATCCGTTCCGTTGTGAATGAGTGGTTCTCAAGTTCCATCGGGTGACAAAAGATCGGTGTGGTTTAGTTACGACGATCCGTTCCAGTTTGAGTATGAGAGCAATCACTCCCCGACTCAATGACGGCGATTGTCAAGACAATGAGCTTCTGAGATCAGCCCAGGATGTTTCTGGATCGGGCACAGCAGGTGTCTGGCCCACTTATGGTTTGATCCGAATTAATTCGGATTTTCACTGGTTCGCCGCAATGACCGCGGCACACGCAGCATGCGTCCATAATCCGCCGTCGGTGCAGCAGCACGCGGCCGATCAGATTACCTGAATTTGGAATCAGGAATTCCTATGCCTACCAGCAGCTCAAACGCTGAAGAAACCAAGCCCAAGGCGCGCAAGAAAAAAGCGGCCAAAAAGGCAACTCGCAAGAAGAAAGCGGCCGCCAAAAAAGAAGAGCCGCAGCTGTTCGACGAAGATGACTTCGGCGACGGCATTGAAGAGGCTCCGAAGCCCAGACGCAAAAAGAAGGCGGCCAGGAAGAAGGCAGCGAAGCGCGCACCTCGCAAGAAGAAGAAGCCGGTTTCTGAAGATTCATTCGGTGACGGCATTGCTGACAGTGCACCACTTGATGACACCTCTGCAGTGCTCGAAGAAGCACGCTCCGCACGTTTTGATGATGGTGGAGATTCAGGCCCTGACCTGTCTGACATTGAAGACTACTTTTCAGCTGGCGGCGAGCCGGACGGCGGTGACCTGACCGATCGCGACGACCGCGAAGAGCGTGGTGAACAACGCGATCGAGGAGATCGAGGTGGCGATCGAGGTCCTCGTTCAGACTCCGACGACCGTGAAGATGGTGATCGACCGCGACGCAGACGACGACGACGTCGTCGCGGCAAAGGCGGCGGAAACCAGGGCGGGGGTGATCCTCGTGGCGGTGACCGTGATCCTCGTGGCGGCGGCGGTGGCGGACGTGGTCGCGGTGGACGAAACCAGCGCGGCGGACGAGATCGTGGACGACGAGGATCTCAACGACGCGGTCGTCAGATTCAGTCCAGCACCGAAGTGATCGAAGGACCATTCGAAGGAATACTCGAACTGCATGAACGTGGATATGGGTTCCTTCGAGATCCGAAGAAGAACTACGCGGCTGAAGATTCGAATCCTTTCGTTTCCAGTTCGCTCGTTGAGAAATATCGTCTCCGCAAAGGAGTCATGATCAAGGGTGAAGTGGGACCTGGTTCGCGCAATCAGGGACCACGACTACAGGAAATCGAACTGATCGACGGGTACACGCCCGAAGAATACGAACAGATCAAATCGTTCGACGAACTGACCCCGATCAATCCCTTTGAGCAGATCAAACTCGAAATCGGTCCACAGCCGGTCACGATGCGTGTTATGGACCTGCTCTGTCCAATTGGAAAAGGTCAGCGTGCTCTGCTTGTTGCACCTCCGCGAACGGGCAAGACGATGCTCCTGCAGGACATCGCCAACTCGGTCACGCAAAATCACCCGGAAGTTCACCTCATTGTTCTTCTGATCGATGAGCGGCCGGAAGAAGTGACTGAGATGCGACGCTCGGTGAGCGGCGAAGTAATCGCCTCTTCACTGGACAATGATGTTGAGAGCCACATTCGGATTTCTCAGTTGATCATTGAGCGTGGCAAGCGACTGGCTGAAGAAGGTCAGGATGTCTTCATTCTGCTCGACAGCATCACTCGCATGGCTCGGGCATTCAACAAATGGGTAAATCCATCAGGGAGAACCGGATCTGGCGGGCTGGACATTCGTGCTCTGGACATCCCGAAAAAGCTGTTCGGAACGGCTCGTCGATTTGATGAAGGCGGATCCCTGACGGTATGTGGTACGGCTCTGATTGAAACCAACAACCGCATGGATGAAGCGATCTTCCTCGAGTTCAAAGGAACGGGGAACATGGAAATGGTGCTCAGCCGTGACCTCGCTGATCGCCGAATCTGGCCCGCGATTGATATCACTCGCTCGGGCACACGACGAGAAGAGAAGATTCTGGCTCCGGAAGCACTGGACGGAATCACCATGCTGAGACGCAGCCTCATCAACCTGACCCCCGTTGACGCAATGGAACAGCTCACTCGAACGCTCGCCAAATTCGATACAAATGCAGAGTTTCTGACGCGAGTTCAGGCGATCCTGTAATAAGGCTCTGGAATTCGTTCATGGGAATCAGCGGATGTCCGTACTGACAGGCATGCGAGATTCTCTGACCGGAATTCTGAAGCGGATGAAATTCAGAAATGCCGCCCTTCTGCTGGCGTTTTCAGCAGCAGTGGCGGCATTCTGCATTTGCGACCTGCTGACAACCTGGCACGCCCTCTTGTGGCCAGCTGATGTCAACACAGTTGTCGTTGCGTGGATGGGAGGGAGCGTCTCGAAGTCACTGTCCGGTGCCCTGCTGTTCGAACTCGGATGGGGAACCACGTTTGTTCGCGTGGCAAGCCTGCTGATCGTGCAAGTCACAGTTGCGAGTCTTATCCGTCGCGGTGAGCCCTCGCGTCCCCGGCAACTGGTGAATGCCGTCACTGGCATGTCAGTTTCGATTCTTGCCGGCTGTTCATGGTGGGCCATCGGTTTCGTCCAGAAGGCATTCATACCTTCCGTGGGGCAGACTCTGGATCTGCTGCTGCCGTTGTGGATCACAATCGCAGCGGGATTTACAACATGGTTTGGTCTGTCAGTCATCCTGCCGCCGGCACGTGAGAATGCCAGAGTTCTTCCGGCAAGCCTTCTGGCAGCAGGCATACTTGGCTGGGTAGCCGTCAGCTTCTGGATGAACCTCAGACTCTATGAGAACGTGCTGATTCCACACGGCGATTCGGCCATGTATGAGGAGCACATCTGGAACATCCGTGAAGGCAAAGGGTTTCGCAGCTACCTCGATCAGGGCCTGTTCTGGGGTGAACACTTTCAGTTTATTCATCTGATATTGCTGCCCGTACATGCACTGTGGCCCTCACATCTGATGCTGGAATTCGCTGAGTCTCTGGCACTCGCGTCGTGCGCAGTCCCCGTTTTCCTGATGACTCGCCGACACACGAACAGCGCATGGGCAGGCACCCTAATGGGGCTGGCATGGTTGCTTTACTACCCGATGCATTACCTCGACATTGCGATCGATCTGAAGACGTTTCGGCCTCTGGCTTTAGGCATACCGTTCGTGTTCTGGATGATTGAGTTTTGCGAGCGTAGAAGGTTCCTGCCCGGAATCATCTGCCTGTTGATTGCCCTATCCGCCAAGGAAGACGTAGCGCTCGTCACCTGTCCACTTCTGGCCGTCATGGCATGGCTGGCTCGATCGAATTCCGATTCGGCGTCGCAGCAGGTGGACTCCACTAAGCGGCCCGCACTCTGGCTGGGAGGCATGGCAGGGTTCTCCGCGATCTGGCTGGTGTTTGTCATCTTCTGGGGCATCCCGGGATTTCGAGACGGAGAAGCCGTTCACTACAGTCGTTATTTCGGAGACCTTGGCAGCAGCCCAGGCGAGCTCATCCGCAACGCCATTTCACAGCCACGTCTGGTCATCGGACGTTTCCTGAGTGGTCGCACGCTGCTCTACGTGCTGGCGTTTCTCGGCCCACTTGCATTGGTACCACTACGTCGATGGCCCCTGCTGCTTGCCGGGATGTCGTCATTCGGCATGCTGGCACTCCTTCAGCTTGAGACTGATGACAGCGGTCTGCCAATCATGCCATACCATCATTTTCACGGTCCATTGCTGCCAGTCCTGATTTGGACGTGTATTAGAGCACTGTGGGCACGATCAAAGACCTCGCAAGATTCCGTGCGACTCGCCGGCCTCGTTCTTACCTGCTGTATCACGACCTCAGTCACTGGGTCTCTTATGCCATGCGGTGCGACCTTTTGGTCGACTGAGTCCGGAGCTGGCAGAAAACTGTATTCGAGCACGGATCCAGGCACTGCGAAACGAGGAGAAATGGCTCTCATTGTTCAGCAGCAGATCCCACTTTCTGCACGCGTTGCGTCAACGGACTATATTCACACGCGTCTGACGCATTGCGAACGATCGTATGACTACAGCGACTACCCGCGTGCCGTCAACAACTACCAATCGGGTGTGCCGGAAGACACTGACTTTATTGTCATCGACACGACCCACTGGCACAGCACTTATCGCGTGCCTGAAGAGATCCCCGAGCTTCGAGATTCACCGGAAACATGGGAGCTCATGCCGGATACAACGGAAGGCTATTTCGTGATCCTCCGAAGACGCACTTCAGATCAGAATCTGAATGATGTGACAGGCCCCTGAATCCTGGCCAGTGGAACCCGTTGGCCAGCTCACGTCGCGCCACCATCTGAGCAGCATGCTCGTTAAATCGGCAGCCGCAGGCGCACGTGTCAAACAATGGCTGCAAACGACACAGCGAGGGGTCTGTGGCCCGCCGGCAGAACGAAGAGACTAATGCGGAGAGACGTGACAGCCTTAATTCAGGTAGAGCAATTCGTTCGCTGCCAGCAGAGCATGAGCGTACTGCTGCCAGCGAGTCGTCCGCTCAGCGTCTGCAGCGTCACCCAGGAACTGGAATCCAATCTTAAGTTCCCGCTCCGTCGGATTCCTTGAATACAGCAATTGGTACGCTCGATCGATTCGCTCGGAATCAGCTGAACGGCTCCTGTTAAGACGTTCGGCGAACGAATCGGCCAATGTCTGAAGCAAAGGCCCGTTCAGAACAAACAACCCCTGCAATGCCGTTGTGGTCTTTGCACGTTTCGGGCTGTGAGCGACGGGGGCTGGAAAATCATGATTAAGCAGCATGTTGGACATCTCACGGCGATGAACTGTCAGGTACAGGCTTCGGCGGCCGCTGGGCTTTTGCGGATCAACGGAGGGGCCGCCCAGTTTGGGATCCAGGCTGCCCGCCGCTGCCAGCATTGCATCACGCCATTGTTCAAACTCCAGTCGCCTGCGTGGCATGTAAGACAGGAGCCGGTTGTTTGGGTCTGCCTGAGCCGCACTTACGCTGCTCTGTTGGCGATATGTGGCAGACAGCACGATCTCTCGATGCAGCCACTTCAAAGACCAGCCATTCTGAATCAGGCCGGATGCAAGGTCATCAAGCAATTCGGGGTGACTGGGCCGCTCGCCCAGTGTTCCAAAGTTGCTGGGCGTATCGACGATGCCGTGACCAAAGTAGATTTCCCAGATTCGATTGACAATGACACGAGCAGCAAGCGCGCGAGCATCCCCCAGAATTGCGTCCGCCAACTCAAGACGCCCGCTTCCGTTGCTGAAGGGCTGAGCGTCTTCTGTGCTGAGAACCGTAAGAAATCGACGACGGACCTCCGGTCCTGGACGGTTGGGATTACCCCGGATGAAGAGCGGCAGATTCTGTGGTTCTGCACGATACTCAAGCTTCGTGCCCTGATCGGCACGTTTGCCGGCTCGCAACACATGCAGTGACTCTTCAACCAGCCCAGTGGCCATCGGAGTGTCGTACGCCGGCGTCTGCTTCAGTTGCGCAATCTTCTGATCAAGCTCGTCAATTTTTTCTCTGGGAATGGGCTTCTGCTTTGCAAGTTTTGCCTTCTGTTCCATCAGGACCTTGACCTCAGCACGCGCTTTTTTGACTGGCTGAAACTCCTCGTCCGAGACCGTTGGGCGTTCGCCGATTCGGCAACTGGCGAAGACTCCGGCCAGCGCGTAATAGTCTTCGGAACTAATTGGATCGAACTTGTGATCATGGCAGCGCGCGCAGGCAACAGTGAGCCCCAGATAAGTACGCGAGACCACGTCGACACGTTCTTCCCACTCGTCCGCCACAATGACCTTGATGATCTCTGCCGGAAGCTTGAGCTCTTTCCAATAGTTGGGGCTCAGGCCAAGAAATCCAAGCGCGGCCATATCTGAGGGACGAGCGTCGTTCAACATGTCCGCGGCAAGCTGATTTCGAACGAACCGATCATACGGCATGTCCTCGTTCAAGGCCCTCACAACCCAGTCCCGGTACAGCCATGCCTCGCCGGTTTCATCCAGCCAGTCTGCATTGCGATCCGTATAACGAGCAAGATCAAGCCATCTCCTCGCCCAGCGCTCTCCAAAATGAAGAGATGACAGTAACCGATCGACCTGCTTCTCCCATGCCGAGTCTGAATCATCTTCCACAAACGCCTGAACGTCTTCAGGAGTTGGCGGGAGACCTGTAAGATCGAATGTCAGTCGCCTCAGCAGAGTTGCTCGATTAGCCTCTGGTGACGGCTGGAGCCCCCTTTTCTGCATTGCCGCGAGAATAAAACGATCAAGCCGTCGCCTCGGCCACTGATGCTCGGTGACATCCGGAAGCGGGTGCTCTTTGAGAGGTTGAAACGACCAGAATTGTCTCCCGCTGTCAAAATCAATTCCTGCGGAATCTTTATTCGCGTGTTCCGATTGAGGAAATACGGCCCCCTGCCGCACCCACTCCTCAAGGATTGCAATATCTCGCTCAGGCAGCCTGCCCTTTGGAGGCATTTGTATGTCGCCATCGTATCTGACAGCACTGACAAGAAGACTGTCATCCGGTTTCCCCGGCGTAACGACTGCGCCGGAATCGCCTCCCTGACTGACCGCATGTGCAGAATCGAGTTTCAATCCACCGTGAACAGGTTTGGAATCTGATGCATGGCATCGAAAACACGCACGACTCAAAAGTGGACGAACACGACGTTCAAAAAACTCAAGCTTCTCCTCGTCTGCGGTCTGACCGTACACACCTAAGGTTCCCGATGCGGAGAAGAGGATGATTGAAGTTACTAATGAATAGCGAACAGCCAACGGAAATCTCCTGGGGAGCAGAAACTTGCAGCCCCATTATCAGCACTGCAGCGTCACCGGGCAATCATCATCACAAAATCCGGCCTATGACACGACGACGATGGAACGATGGGATACAGTCACTTCCCCTCGGAGACAATTATGGCTGGAAGTGCGCTAACAAATACCAACTCAATGCTTCCGCATTGCGTGAACTCAGGCTCATGGGTTGCGGCATGGACACTCAATCGCCTCAGAGAACTGCCAACCACCACCAGGTTCAGACTCCCGATCTGTTCCATCCATACATCAGTAGACAGAATTCTGCCGGCAGAAGGACTCTGCCTGCCCCCGATTTATACCGAAGCCCTCGCCGATGATCCGTCACTTCGGGACTTGATGATCAATCAGATCCTGCAGTGTTTTCCTGTATGGGATGCCCCGCTTGAAAACTCCAGGCGCGTCAATGTGGTGGAGATTGAATCCAGCGCCGCGACCACTGCATCACCTCATCCGCACAGAATAATCGCCTTCAGTGTGGACACAGCCGTCGAGGAACACGGCCCGCATCTGCCACTGGGCACTGACACGATTCAGAGCTACCGCGTCCTGCACACTCTGCAGCATGAACGAACTGACATCTGCCCCGTTCGACCACTCGATTACGGTCAACTCACCTGGGGTCTCCCGTTTGGGTTCAGCATCGACCTGACTCCCTCGCTGGTCACCCGCTACGTCACAGGCTACGCGAATGCCCTCATCAGATTCTTTCAGCCTAAGGCCGTCTACGTCGTCGACGTTCACGGCTCAATCACTCACCGAGAGGCAATTGTGGAGGGGCTCCGAAACAGTCAGTGCTCGCAATGGGCATTCCGCTGGCTCCACGAGCCACTTGCTGAGTTTGCTTCCGCCCGAGGAGACCAGCATGCGGGCGGGGTCGAAACAAGGCTCGTTGAACATGCGGCTGAGCAGTTGATTGATCGTGACTGGTTTCCGGCCCGTGAAGAGGAACTTGTTGCTGGCGGGATGACGCTGGAACGAGCTGTCGAGCTGACTCCGGACCTCCAGCGATTTCGCGATGCTGTGCATACAGAGGGAGCAAACGGAATTGTCGGTGACATTCGAAACTACCACACGCTGAACGCGTCCGATCTGTTCGAACGAATGATGAGCGTTGCTCGTGCAGACATCGATGGGCTCAGTTTCGGAAAAGCCAACTCGACCGACGCTGGAGTCAGTCTTTGGTAGCTAGCCGGGAAACCAGCCCTGCCTGCTACTTCCTGCCGCAGCAGTGTTTGTACTTTTTTCCGGAACCGCACTCACACGGAGCATTTCTGCTGGGTCCGGATGATTTCTGCATGATGAGCGCTGGTGATCGACGGTGGCGCAAATGGTCGGCCATCTCTTTCATTGGTCCGTCGATGTGGTTGAAGAATTTACGATATCCGGCGCAAAGATAGTTGAGTCCGGATTCACCATCCGGCGTCATCAGGAAACGATTCCTGGGACATTCTCCGTTGCAGGCGTGCAACACCTCACAACGGCGACAGTAGTCCGGCAGAGTATCCCGCTTAGCGTCCCCAAACGCCTGCTGCCGGCCGGAGTTAACAAGCTCTTCCAATGGAATCACTTTGAGATTTCCCAGCTTGTACTCTGGTTCCACAAAATGGTCACAGCTGTAGACATCTCCGTTATGTTCCATCGCCAGAGCACGCCCACAGGTTTTTCGAAACACACACAACGATGGTTCCACTCCCATCCATGCACTCAGTGCCTGATCAAAGATCTGCACAAAAACTCGGCCAACGTCCTGCTGCACCCACTCATCGAAAACATCACAGAGAAACGTCCCAAACTGTTCCGGCAGGACACTGCGGCTGCTGACAGCCTGATCCGCCTCTTCGAACGGGACCTCATCATTGTTCGCTGTATTCTGCTCCGCGTGTCGTCCAACTCCTGAACGTTCCACGATCGGGATGAACTGGATGAATCGACATCCCGTGTCTCGCAGGTATCGATAAATCCTGCCACCACTGCTGCCGTTGTTACGATTCACGACGACAAGGGCATTGAACTCGACTCCAAACTTCTTCAACAGCCGCAGAGCTGCAATGACACTGCTGTGACTGCCCTCGCCCTTCAGGTCAACACGGTACTCGTCATGAAACTCGGCCGGGCCGTCGATGGAGAGTCCGACCAGGAACCCATGCTTAAGGAAAAAACGGCACCAGTCTTCGTCAAGAAGAACACCGTTCGTCTGCAATGTATTGGTGATCTTCATCCCCGGACGGGCGAACTTCTGCTGAATGCCAACGCAGCGTTCAAAGAAGTCGAGTCCCATGAGAGTCGGTTCACCGCCCTGCCAGGCAAAAGTGATCTCAGAAGTCCGTGCCGGCTGAGCGTCAATGTACTGCCGAATATACGACTCCAGACAATCGTCGGACATCTTCCATTTATTGCCCTTTGGGTAGAGCTCCTCCTTGTGCAGGTAGTAACAGTACTTGCAGTCAAGGTTGCAGATCGGACCGATCGGCTTCGTCATCACGTGAAACGGCTGATCAGTAAACACCGCAGTGGGAATCTGAGCTGACATAGTTGGAGGCTCTTTTCTGAACGTTTTCAGAGGCCGTCCGAAAACCGATCCGAGTTGCTCTGCAAGCACGGCATTTACTGCGTGTACGATCCGCAGCATTGGTCTCAGGACTGGTCCTGATCAGTCAAGCTCTGGAACAGGATCGTCTGGATTCACGTCACTGCCCTCCCAGTTGACGCTGCCGTCTTCTGAGTACAGGAGGATGCGGTGCTTGCTTCCGGGGACGGGTTTACGGCTCTCCGGGATCCAGCCACGGTGCTGCTTTACAATCCGGGCAAACCTGGGGTCGTCTGCGACGTTGTTCCACTCATTGGGATCCGTCCGCATGTCATAGAGTTCTTCGGAACCATCTGCATAGCGAATGTAACGCCAATTCTCTGAACGCACACCATGGTTGTCATGATTGTGTGTGGTGATTGCAGGCCACTCACGTGACGCCTGATCGTCTTTCAGTTGCGGAACCAGACTGTGCCCTTCCAGATCATCACGTTGAGTGAGATCACAGAGATCCGACAGCGTCGGATAAATGTCCAGCAGTTCGGCTGGCTGTTTGCAGCGACCACCAGATGCCACTCCTGGCCCCGCAAAAATCAACGGCACACGTGTGCCCCGATCCCATAGCGTATTCTTACCGGTGATTGCTTTCTCTCCGAGGTGCCACCCGTGATCTGACCACAGAACAACAATTGTGCTTTCCTCGAGTTTATTTTTCTTCAGGGCGTTCAGCAGCCGCCCCACCTGGCTGTCAACGAAACTGGTGCAGGCAAGGTACGATCGAACGAGGTTGTGCCACTGATTGTTGTCGACGAGAAACCTGTGTCGCGGCTCAGGCAGCTTCCAGTGCAGATACCAGCTGAATCTTGGCGTGTCCGCACGATCATCCTCAAGGAACGGTGGAAGCTGAAGTGTCTCCTCCGGGTAGAGGTCAAACCATTTCTGTGTCGCATAGCACGGTACGTGAGGAAGGAAGAACCCCACAGACAGAAAGAACGGTTCCTTCGGCGGATTCTCCAGTTGCTCGACGCCCCACGACGCGACAATGTAGTCCTGCTTGTCAGCGTCTCGATGCGGGAACACGCCCCAGTCAACCAGTCGATGATTCGATGGAGTCTGGACAAGCTTCTCCTTCGGACGAACACCAATCCCAGGAGGCGGCCCAATGACATCAAACTCGCTGTCTGTCTTCTTTCGGCCGTAGCCCCCGTGATAAATCTTTCCAGCCGTCAAAGTCCTGTAACCATGAGCCCTGAGGTACTGCGGCAGACTGACAATGCTCTTCAGGTCCTCCACCTGACGGAACCACGGAGCCAGCCCATAGACTCCCGTTGAGTCAGGTCGCCGACCGGTCATCAGACTCGTACGCGAAGGATTGCAGAGGGGTGACTGACAGTGAGCATTCAGGAAGACTGTCCCACGCTCTGCAAGCTGATCAATGTTTGGAGTCTTGATCTGCGGATGCCCACCGAGACAGCCGATCCAGTCGTTCTGATCATCGATGGCAATGAACAGGATGTTAGGTCGTGTACTGTCTGCCGCGAATGTCGGAAATGCGAACAGACAGACAAGTAAACGAACAAGTTGCTTCATGGAGGTATCCCGGAGAGTCAAATCGTACGTGTCATCTTGCCGACCGGCTGTCGGAAGTGCAAACCGAGGAGCGTCCTTCTCAACATTCTGTCTAAGGCAATGAGGGCGCAACCCGCACCACGAAGCCGACCGTCGCCGAACAGGCGAAGGCAACGAGGGGCAGTCCTCACTCTCACACAGCCGGGGGCCAGAAGTACCACCAGGCAAGTGCAATCGGAGCAGCGAACAGAGGGCTGTCCAGAAGATCGAGCAGGCCGCCAAAGCCCGGCATGAGTTGCGCAGAATCCTTTTTCTCTGCATCGCGTTTGATGAGTGATTCACAAAGGTCACCGACAAGACCAACAACTCCCATCACTGCCCCATACGCCAGCACGGGAATCAGGCCGGCCGACTGGGGGGCAGCATCAAACAGGCCACCACCAAAGGTAATCCAGAGCCAGCTACCAAGGCAGGCTCCGACGATTGCTCCAATCCCCCCCATCCATGTCTTGCCTGGACTGAGTGTGGGCACCATCTTGCGTCTGCCCCACAATCGCCCAAACGTGTAGGCCATAATGTCGCCACTCTTCACTGCTATAATCACGGACCCAACGGCGAAGTACCCAATCGCAGATTTCGGATACCAGCGAAACTGAATCAACACCGCAAGCAGTCCAGCCGCATACGCGACAGTCAGAAGCCCTGCACCGAGCGATTCGAGTGAGTTGCCCGGCTGGCGATAACGCACGGCTTCAACCAGCAGCAGGATGACAAACGAGGCAAACACACCGGCAGCCACACATCCCAGAGAAACCAAAAGATGGGCGCCCTCCGGAACCCCATCCACCAGTCGAACCCGTGCCCACGTCAACAGGATCACGAGCACACTACAGGCGGCGCAGACTTCAAACACAGGCTTCATGGCGCGTGTCTTCAGCAGATAGCACATTTCATAGCTGCCGCGAACTGCCAGCAGCAGCGACAGGACCAGCAGGACAACTGCGGAGTCACCCATCTGACTGTCCCACCAGAACAACGCCAGCAGTGATGGCACAAGGACAACAGAGATTCCGATTCGCCAGCCAAGCATATCGATGGATTTCTAATTCAGATGGATCAGGCACTGGCTGACGTTGCGGACTTGTCTTTCAACCCACCAAACCGACGATCACGTGCAGCGAAGCTCTTCAGCGCTTCATGCAGGTGGGGCTCTCGAAATTCAGGCCAGAAGCAATCCGTCACCCACAATTCGGAGTAACTAATCTGCCACAGCAGATAATTGCTGATCCGCATTTCACTGGCAGTGCGAATCACCAGATCCGGATCGGGCATACCACTAGTCATTAAGTGATCGGCGACAGTCTGCTCCGAGATACTATCCGGAGTAAGCTCGCCAGACTGCACCTTGCGAGCGATCGACTGAATGGCTTCCGTTATTTCCATCCGCGCGCCGTAGTTGACAGCCAGGCACAGCATCATCCCATCATTTTCAGCCGCTGCTTCTTCCGTCAGTTCTATCTCTCTCTGGATCCCCGGGTCCAGTTCTTCCGTTCTGCCGATGACCTTGAACCGCAGCCCCTGTTCCTGAATACGTTTGCGTTCCTCGACCAGATAACGCCGCAGCAACTTCATCAGCAGACTGAGTTCCAGCCGAGGGCGTTTCCAGTTTTCGCTTGAGAAGCAATAAAGCGTGAGCTGCTCAAGCCCAATGCGTGAGGACTCTTCGACGATTGCTCGAACAGAGTGTACGCCCTGCCGATGACCCTCAATCCGCGGGAAGCCACGCTGCTGGGCCCATCGTCCGTTTCCATCCATGATGATGGCAATATGACGAGCCAGCCGACTGCGCTGCAGTCCCAGCTCGGCCAACTGCTCATCTGTATATGCCGTTTCCCGTGGCAAGGAATTACTCCGTGTTCAAACATCGAATGGCAGAGACTCACTCTGCGTGCAAAGACACATACTTAGGGAGGGATAACTCTAGCGAATCCAGCGAAACTCAACCACCAAGTTGCTTACGCCACTGCCTCTTAATTCGCAGCCGGAATCCATGAAAGAGGAACTTCACAGCGCAAAAAAACTCCGCACCCGAGGTGCGGAGTTGATCACTTACTGTGCTGGCTCAGACTATTTGGACAGCTCTTCCTCGAGCAGTTTCAGCACTTCCGGAGCATCCGGTCGCACGAATGTGGCGAATCGCCCACTGACCCGCCCGTCCTTCGCAACGACAAACTTCTCAAAGTTCCATCCGATGTTGCTCTGATCTTTAGCAGATGTCTTGAGAAAGCTGTAGAGCGGCGCTTGCTTCGCGCCATTGACCTCAATCTTGGCGAACATGGGAAACTTGACCGCATACCGCTGAGAGCAAAATTCACGGATATCCCTGGCAGAACCCGGTTCCTGAGAGCCAAACTGATTGCAGGGGAAGCCCATCACAACCAATCCCTGTTTGCCATACTTTTCGTGGAGTGCCTGTAGCTGTGCGTACTGAGGCGTCGCTCCGCACCGACTGGCAACATTCACGACCAGCAGCACCTTGCCTTTATATTTTGAAAGGTCCACGTCTTTGCCTTCGAGCGACTTCATCTTGAAGTCGTGGACGGAGGTTGGTTCTTTCTTAGCCGGTTCTTTGTCAGCCTTTTCTTCTTTCTTCACGGGCTCTTCCGAGCCTTCGTCTTTCACAACCGTTTTTTCGTCAGCGTAGGCAGACACCATCAGGGTGAGAGTCAGCAGGCAGGTCAGAAGTTTCATAAGAAGCTCGCGAGGAGAAAAGGGAGGGTCTGGAAATTTAATCGGCCATACTACAATGCCGTTGGCTGATTCTTACGTCATGCTGCAGATTGGCAAGCGGTCTAACTCCCATTTCTTCTGAGTATTCATGTCATCTCGCTGGGCCGAACACCAGAGCAGTCTGGCTCCTCGATTCTTCCTCGCCACTGTCGGACAGGCATGCGTCTGCATTCTGCTGTCGGTGGGGCTCGCCCAGGCACTGGGAGCTCCCCCTCCAACAAAGCGGCTTTCGCTGCCCGGAGCGTTTCAGGTAGCCACCCTGTTCCTCTTTCTGGGCAGCTGGTTCCTTCACAAAGCTCATGGATGGGTGCGACTGGAAAAGCAGAAGGAATTTCGCCGCTCGCTCCTGTTGGGCCTTGGTTCAGCCGTGCTGTTCGTGAGCACCCAGACGTATGGTCTCTGGGGATTCGTAAAAGGGACGGTGGACTATCACGATCCCCAACTCAATTCACACGGCTTCGTCTTCATGTTCACCGCGCTGCACGCAATGCACTTTCTTGTCGCCCAGTCAGTTCTGCTGTGGGTGACGATGGCAGCGTTTCGAGATCGGTATGATCACGAGTATTATCTGGGCGTCACGTTCGCAAGCTGGTTCTGGCACGTGCTCGGAGTCGCGTGGCTCGCAATTCTCTGGGTGTTTACAATCGCCAGTTAGAACCGCCCCTGAAACGGATTGCCGCTCGTTCCCGGAGTCGGGGGTTCGCCAAAATCGCAGGGTACCAGATCACTCGTCGCGATCACTAGTCGGCTGACGATGCCAGATCTTCCAACGGGCATTACCGGCGGGCACCTGCATCCACTCTGCCTGCAGACATTGGGAGTCTGTGTCGCTCCGGACCACAATCTGTGTGACATCGGCCGGAACCGAGTCGGCATCAACACGTTCCTGCTGGAAACACGCGCTCCAGACATGCATTCTTTCGGCATAGTCAGGTGTATTAAATTGATGCCCAACCCATGGCCGCACTGCCACCCAGGTCGGAAGCAGGTAGTTGATTTTTTCCGACTCTGTCAATGTGACTCTCCCCGCACACTCTGGACGCCCCAGTGCGGCAAAGAGACTTCGTTCATCAGACGTCAGATGAAAACCATCAGCCTGTTGTACCTGCCTCTGGAAATGAACTGCGGCAAACACCAGGTTGTCACTCACAATCAGCAAAAGAAGAGTGGCTGCAATTACCAGCTTGCCGGTCTGTGCCCAGCCCTGCGTCTTCTGGAGACCCCCCCTGCCCCACGCCATCCAGACCGGCAAACCCAGCAGAAACAGTGGCATCCAGACATAACCACGAGTGAAGTGGAGGGGCTGGATCGGATTGATAAGTCTGTCATGCATCGACAAACTGAATGCGACAACAAAGGCACATAGCAGGAATCTGTCTGCTCGACTCATCCGAGCAGCACATGTGCGAACATAGACCAAAGCCGCTACGGCCACCGGGCCCCACGCCAGCAGTGCAGTCAGGTATTCGACTCGCCAGTTTAGATTCCACACTTGTTGTAGGGAGGCGTGTGTTGGAAAGGCTGGCAACCATATTTTGTAGTACACCAGGAATGCGACCAGGACTGAGGCGGACAAGGCGACCTGAGTCAGGTTCGCACGATCTCTCTGCCTCAGCCACACGACGCCTCGAAAGAGATTCACAGTCAACAACAGTTCAATTCCAGACCACGGATGTGTGGTGGCCAGCAGAACCAGGAAGAAATTGGCTGCCCGTTGCCGACCCCGGATCTCGCTCAGCCAACAGCTTGCAACAACCGCATGGTACACCGCCTCGGTCGGAAACAGGCAGTTACGCCCCCAGTTCAGGAACCAGAGTCCCTTTCCAGGGTCGAACTGGAGAAGCGAACCGCCCCCCAGCAGGGCCGAATACAGCCCGCCACCTGCAAGCAGGCCACCACCCAGCATAGCTCCGGCAAACGCTGCTCGGCGGCGAGCAACACCTCGTACTCTGACGCCGACCAGTTGCCAGGTGGTCCACGCAAACAGTACGGACGCAGACAGAGTTGCAATCAGGATAAGGTCACCAGGATCGACGCCCACTACTGCCGTGGCGACGCCCATCAGCCAGAGCAGCCAGTGCGCATAGATTGCCGGTGCCTCTTCATCCGCAAGATATGGGTTGGGGTAGGTGACACCGTTTCCGCGATCAAAGGCGGCACGGCCGTTGGCCACGTAGTACGGCAGTTCGTAATTGAAGAATCCCGTAGCTGTTTCGGGCTGGCTGATCACATGTGCCAGCGGTATTGACCAGAACGGAATCAGACAAAGAAAAAACAGCACGGCCGTCCGGCGTACCGAATGTCCATGCTCATAGCAGTCCTGTGCTGCGCAGGTGTCGATCGGCGGTTCAGGAGACCGCTGAATGGAATTCTGCTGCTGAGACGCTGCAACCGGCATATCACTGGAATCGGGATACGGTCGGGAAGACTCGCAT
>CAJWGB010000108.1 GCA_913031625.1 uncultured Planctomycetaceae bacterium
GAGAAAACTGTCTGTGATGTGCTCGGCGAGATATACATCGCCCATCGCACCGCCACCCAGCACTTTCTGGATACGAAACGGCCACACAACGTCGCCACGACGACGTCGCTTACTAACGTCTACGGAGTCAGTCCCCCGTTCCGGGATGCTGAAACTACTCATGTTGTTGGGTTGTCGACGTGTCTGGGTAACCCCGCCCGCGAGAGTTCTGGTAAAGGAATAGTAACTGTCCTCAAGCGTTTTTCCAATTGCGTTTCGGAGCGAACCATAAGCCTGAAGGCTGCCGACAGATCGATCCGGGTTAGTTTGCAGGCACGGAATCTGCCGCGTCTGCGATCTCAGCATTGGTTCTTGAACTCGTTTTATCCCTTAGGGTTACGGGCTGCATGCTGCTCCCAAAGAACTCGGATTCGACTGGCCCCGCGTTCCACGGCTCGCAGCGAAATCCCAAGTGATTCCGCGATCTCTGGATTGGATTTCCCATCCATTCGCGCTGCGGCGATCAGGTGGAGCTGCCGGTCAGAATCGTATGCCTCGAGGAAACGGATGAAGTGATCCACCTCTTCGGTGCCCTCGAAGACAGCGATGTCATCCATCGCATCATTTTTCCCCACACCTCGCCCGAAGCTGATTTCTCCGATCGTATTGAATTGAAAGACAGACTCGCCGCGCAGCTGTTCAGGTGCTCGTTGTGCGGCTCGGGCATGCCTCAGCTTGTCAATCGCGCGACGACGGGTAATGCACACCAGCATGGCCCAAAGTTCGCTGCGTGACTTGAGTTCCGAAAACTTGCCCCTCGTCAGGCCGTTATAAAACTCACTGAACGCCTCCGCTGCCACGTCGTCTTCGTCGAAGCTGCGCAGCCGAGCGTTGTGCAGACACGCCCGAGCAACATCAACAACCCGCGGATAATATCGTTCAAAAAGCTGAAACTCGGCCGTCCGGCTGCCACCGGATCGCAGCACGTCCAGCCACAGAGCCGATTGACTGGCGAGAGGACCACTTTCGGACGGACGGCGTTCAGGAGGGTCCTGCTGAGGATGGCAGGCGACAAACGCAGACGTCTCCGTCCATGTGAGTATGTCGCCGCCATGAAGACGCGCAGGCGATTCCAGGGGAGCCCGATTGAGAAACGTCGTGCAGTCGCCAACTGGTTCCACTCGCCACGCACCCATGGTGGCGCGAATCATGACCACTGTTTCGGGAGTGGCATGCTCTTCAAGTGCCACACCAAGGTCGTCGTTCGGCTGTAGATGAATCCGAAGATCATCACGGCACTGAAAACGATGTCCCTGTTCCCCGGCTGAAGTACTGTCCGGGCAGACGATCAGGACAAGCTCATTGTCTGCAGTCATAACACATCATTCTTCTCAGTGATCCCTCCCTATTACACTGCATTCTGAATCCTAGTGCATTTTGAGTTGGGTGTCGTTTCACAATCTCCAAACACCTGCCGGCTTTCACCCGTTTCTGTATGGCTCGTCAGACGATGAATTCCGGCTAGACTATCTGCTCATGTTCTGACCAGCTGTCGTGAACACCTCCTGATATCACTGAAAACAATGATGCGATCCATTTGCTTACTGCTACTGTTGATCCTGCCATTCGCAGACAGCCAAAGCGCTGAACCGACAAATGTTTTACTGATCTGTGTTGATGACCTGCGTCCAGAGCTGCGGTGCTTTGGTGTCGACTATATCCATTCGCCAAACATCGATGCGCTGGCCGAACGCGGCCGCATATTTCGTCGACATTACGTCCAGGCGCCTACCTGCGGTGCCTCTCGCTACACACTTCTGACCGGGCGCTACGGCGGTGCCAGCAACGGTGCACTGTTCCAGCGGGCCGGCAAACTCAAAGATGACCGGAAAGCAGTGCCGCCGTCAATGCCGGCGTGGTTCAGAAAACACGGATACACAACCGTGTCTGTTGGCAAAGTATCCCATCATCCGGGCGGACGCGGGGGAGCAGACTGGGATGACGACAAACAACCGGAAATGCCCGACTCCTGGGATCGTCATTTGTTGCCTGCCGGTGACTGGCAGCACCCCCGGGGCTGGATGCACGGCCTGGCCAACGGTGAAATCAGAAAGAACGCAAAGGACATGGACGTCTTTCAGGCGTTGGAGGGTCCGGATGAAATCTACCCGGATGGAAATTCGGTCAGTGAAGGAATTCGCCAACTGAAGGAACTCGCCGAAAGCGATAAGCCATTCTTTCTGGCTATGGGAATCCTAAGGCCCCACCTTCCTTTCGGGGCGCCGGCCAAATACCTGCAGCCCTACCGTGATGTGACTCTCCCACCAATCCCTCATCCAGGGAAGCCGAGCGGAAAGACGACGTGGCACGGGTCCGGGGAGTTCATGAAATACAACCGGTGGAAGAGAAATCCAAATACGGATCCGGAGTTCGCCACCGAAGTCAGACGGCATTACGCAGCATGCGTCAGTTATGCTGATGCATCGGTCGGACGAATCATTCACGCATTGAATTCCACTGGTGCAGCAAAGAACACCGTCGTTGTCCTGTGGGGTGATCACGGCTGGCACCTGGGAGAACATTCCGTCTGGGGAAAACACACTCTCTTTGAAGAGTCATTGCTGTCGCCACTGATTGTCTCGTACCCTGGAATCCCGATGGCCGGTGAGGCGACCGAGGCCATGGTTGAGACGCTCGACATCTTCCCGACCCTTTGTGAGCTAACGGATCTCCCTGGCCCCGATTTTGTTCACGGGACATCACTTAAACCTCTGCTGCAGTCTCCCAACGCGTCAGGGCACATTGCCATTGCCTACGCCGGAAAGCGCCAGACGATTCGCAATAATCGTTATCGACTCATCGATCACGGCAATGGTTTCCACGAACTCTACGACCATTCAAGGGCCGGAGAAACAAAGAACATTGCAGACGGACATCCCGAAGTTGTGGAAGAACTGAGTGGGATGCTGAAAACACGCCTCGCCCTCCCGTGACGGCCGGTGTTCGAGAATCTAAAATCAAATGATCAGCCCTGTTTTTGATTGAAGAATTATGAGTATTGAAGCACGTATTGAAGAACTTGGACTTACCCTTCCTGACGCTCCTCCTCCGGGAGGTAATTACAGCCCGGTCGTTGTGGTTGACGGCATGGCGTATGTCTCGGGACAGGGACCATGGACAACAGAGGGAACATACCTCACCGGAAAAGTGGGTGACGACCTGACAGAAGAGCAGGGTATTGAAGCAGCCCGCGTCGTTGGCCTCACCATGCTGGCGACGATCAAAGCACAACTTGGAAGCCTTGATCGCGTGAAGCGAGTCGTCAAAGTCCTTGGAATGGTCAACAGCACCCCGGACTTTGGCACTCACCCAAAGGTGATTAATGGATTTAGTGACCTCATGGTCGAAATCTTCGGAGACAACGGTCGAGCCGCACGCAGCGCCGTTGGGATGGGATCTCTACCCGGCAACATCGCCGTAGAGATTGAAGCCATCCTGCAGCTGGCAGACTGATCGGACGGCAACAGCACTCACGAATCACAAGGACTGGTTCCGTCGCACGAGCACGACAGTCAGTTCCCGGCTGCGCAGGTGTTTCCTGTTTCCCGATAGCAAAAGGACACAAAAGTGCCTTCGATTCCTCCAGTCATTCCTCGGCGCAAAATCACAGGCATGTCGGCTGTGTTGCTTCCGTTCAAGAATGGCAACGTCGACTGGGAGTGTTTTGAAGCCCATGTCACTCGCACCCTTGATGCCAGCCTGACTCCGGCAGTGAATATGGACACGGGTTACGTCAACCTGCTGGACGATTCAACACGGCTCGAAGTTCTGTCACGCACCCAACGACTCACCGGCGGCAGAATGTTCGTCGCCGGTGCCTATGTGAGTGATCAGCAGGGCGACGCGTTTAACAGCGATGCCTACCGGCAACGAATCAATGAGATCCAGAGTGCTGACGGTGTGCCGGTCATATTCCAGTCATGGGGACTCACTGGTCAGTCGGAAGCTGACATCGTCCGGTCATACCAGAGTCTTGCAACTGAGTGTGATCGGTTTGTTGGATTCGAACTGGGGGAAATGTTCCTGCCATTCGGACGAATCTACTCGCTGGAGGTGTACCGGGAATTGATGAACATCAATCAGTGCATTGGTGCGAAACATTCCTCTTTGCAGAGGCAGCCGGAATGGGACCGACTGGCTTTGCGAGACAAAGTCCGTCCGGATTTTCTTGTCCTGACGGGAAACGACCTGGCCATCGACATGGTCATGTATGGCAGTGATTATCTGCTTGGCCTGAGCAGTTTCTGCCCGGACCTGTTTGGACTGCGCGACCGAATGTGGGAATCAGGCGATGCTGATTTTCTGCAGTTGAATGACGTGCTGCAGTATCTGGGATTCTATGCGTTCCGTGCGCCTGTCCCGGCGTACAAGCATTCGTGTGCTCAGTTCCTGCACCTCCGAGAGATGTTGAAGACCAACGAAACTCACCCCAACGGTCAGCCGCGCGAAACAACGGATCTCGAGGTTCTTGGCGGAATTCTGGAACAGTTGCAGCCATGGCTGTAGCTCCTGCTCCCGAGTCGCTGGACTAACTGCCATAACCCCACCACGTCATACAGCCGCTGCCCCGCGAGCCTGTTTCCGAGCCAGCGATCCGCCTTGCGCTTCTCTCTGATGTAGGCTACACCCAGGCATTTGGCGCCGGAATGAAGGGTCGGGCATGCAGGTCAGCGTTGTTCCAATCGCAGAACTGGAACCACATCACATCAGCCGATGGGATGAGCTCATGCGCGACAATGGAGTGCTGGATAATCCATTCCTGCGTCCAGAATGTGCTCAATGGGTCGGAACTGTCCTGCCAAACATTGAAGTAGCAGTCCTGAGTGAAGACCAGAAAACTGTCGGTTTCTTTCCGTACGAACGGACGGCGGGGGATGTCGCCGTTCCATTAATGCGATCCCTGACTGACCTGCACGCCGTCATCATACGGCCGGAAACTGATTTTGACGCAGGGCAACTGGTCAAAGCCTGTGGGCTGAGGGCGTGGCAATACGACCATCATGTCGCCAGCCAGAAGCAATTCGAAGCATGGCATTGCTATGTGGATCCGTCGTACTACATGGATCTGTCAAATGGCTTCGAAGCTTATGGAAATCAGCGTAAAGAGGCTGGATCTTCATTCCTGCGAAACACAGGTCGCAAACAACGAAAGCTTGAACGTGAAATCGGCCCGCTGCGGTTTGAAGCTCACTCTGCTGACCCTGCAGCCTTCCACTCACTGTGCGAATGGAAGGCAGCCCAGCTCGTGAGGCTCGGTTACTCCGACATGTTTCAGCTGAATTGGGTGAACGATCTTCTGGAAGCCATGAAAACTGTCAATCAACCGTCATTCAAGCCACTGATGTCTGTGCTTTATGCAGGTGACACCATGGTGGCAGCACAACTGGGAGCAGCCAGTCCCACTGCGGCTTCGTCGTGGATACCAACATTCAATTTTGAATACGCCAGATACTCTCCAGGAACCATCCTGCAGATAGAAATGGCGCGCTGGGCAGCAGAACAGGGGATCCAGCGAATCGACCTCGGTCGCGGTGAGAATCAGATGAAGCTTTGTCTTGCATCTGCTTCGTTTGATGTCGCAATTGGCTCGGTTGACCACCGCATTCTGCACCGAACCCTGACGCGAAGTTACTACGGGCTGCGCAACCTGGTGCACGCGTCGCCGCTGAAAAAGATATCAAAGACCGCCATGCGACGGGTGAAAGCTCTCGTAGGTCGGTAGCCAGCGAGCACAAAAGTCATGTTCGCTGCATTCATGGATGGTCGATCCGGAGTACCGCAGTCACAGCCTGACAATGATGCGTCAATTGATGAGGCGATGAAGTCAGCATCATCAATCATCAGCGAGCCGCGAAAACGACCGGGCCGTGAATCGGTCATGAGCGTTCAACGAACGCAACAGCGACAGTACCATTTGTATCAACTCACACCTGATCGCCTGTCATCAGGCACCGGGCCAGTGATTCAGCATCAGGTAAATCACGACTCCGGTGACGGAGACATACATCCAGATCGGGAATGTCACTTTCGCAAGTTTACGATGGGCGTCCCAGCGTTGCGCAAATGCATGCTGGAACACACGGATTGCCAGCACGGGCACAGCGGCCGCCAGGGCGATGTGTGGCCAGAGGATCAACTGGTAAAGCCCCCACCAGACTCCCTGGCCTGTAAACCTGCGGCCCCGGACTTCGGCGTACTTGTACATCGCGTAGTGAGACGTCAGGTAACTCAGCAGAAACAGGACCGAAATCACGAAAGCCGTGATCATCAGATTTCGATGACGATCTCGATTCTGACTCCGAATCGCCATCAGCCCCGTGACCAGACAGATCGCTGCCAGAGAATTCAAGACAGCATTGAGGGTCGGCAGCGCTCGCGCCCATGCAGGCAGCTTCTGATCAATTAATCGGTTATGCTTCGCCGGAGACATCTCACCTTCCGTAGCGTCAGGGACCTGCTCACTGAGAGGTTCTTCAACCGACTGCTTTTGTTCAACAGCAATCACGTCCCGTTCGGCACCTGCACCTGCACCTTTCTCAGGATCCCCTTCCCCACGGTCACCTGCATCCTCACCTTTACTGTCGCCGTCTTTCTCAGCACCGTTGTCCTGAACGGGAACGATCTGAATCGGGACCGTGCTGCCGTCTGCAGAAGTAATCGAAAATCCTGGCCCCGCACCTCGACGCGGGCCTGGCTTCGGAAACTCTTTGGTTCCGTCCAGAATCTGGCGGAGGTGATTCATGTCACCCGGTTTTGTGCCCAGGAATGAGGCAACCGGAATTCCGTCTTCATTCACGAGGACGACACGGTTTGCATGCGCAACCTCCAGTCCCGGGAGTCGCGACGCCGGAGGGTTTTCGCGAACGTAAAGCGCGAATCCGCCGACAATGAGTTCGTAGATTTCCTTCTGTGAACCGGTCAGCCATTTCCAGCGGGAGTAATCTCCCTTTGTAAAGATGTTAGACCACGCGCCCAACTGCTCTACCGTGTCGTACTTTGGATCCACCGTGATCGAAACAAACAAGACATCCGGAGCACTCTCTTTGACACGACGATGAACATCATGGACAGCCTGTGTGATCTGAGGACACGTTTGAGTGCAACGGCTGAACACAAAGCTGGCAACCCACCGTTTTCCCTTCAGGTCTTTGAGAGAAAGAGTGCCACCGGTGACATCTGTGAATTCAAAATCGGGAAGTGGATCGGCAGGAAAACTGGTCTTAACAGATGAGATAACGCCATCCGCCTCATCTGCAGTTGCTCCGGCTTCATCAGCCAGAGATGCGACACACAGTCCGGCGAGCAGCAGCTTCACTACTGTCTTTGCCCCAGGGGTCATTCCGATTTCTCCTGATCATTTTGTAAATCATCTGCATCCTCAACGGGAACTGCCTGCAGCTGAACGTTCACTGCAGTCCCATCTTCTGTGGTTACTCGCAGGTTGTTTGACGGCGTCGGGAACTCTTCTTTCCCTGTAAGGATTCGTGTCAACTGTGTCATGTCTTCGGCAATCGTCCCCAGATAAGTTCCAACAGGAATCCCGTCTTCGTTAACCAGGACAACGCGGTTCGAATGAGCAATATCGATTGCCGGCAGCCGACTC
This sequence comes from uncultured Planctomycetaceae bacterium, assembly GCA_913031625.1. Lineage (GTDB taxonomy): Bacteria > Planctomycetota > Planctomycetia > Planctomycetales > Planctomycetaceae > Fuerstiella. The sequence goes on from CAJWGB010000108.1 coordinate 7,643, forward strand.
TCAATCTGCACGGGCATCGACAGGCCAAAGCCGTCGACAACCAATCGTTCCATCTCCTCTTTGGACGACGTCAGAAACTTCCAACGCGAATGGTCGCCCTTCGTGTAGGCTTCTGCGTATCTGCCAAACACCTCTGGCGTATCCCGTTTCGGGTCAACCGTAATCGAAACCAAAGTGACGTCCGGAGCACTCGCCCTCAGTTTGTCATGCAGCCTTTGCATTGCCGATGTGATGGTCGGACACGTTTTGGTGCAACTGCTGAACACAAAACAGGCGACCCAGCGTTTTCCCTTGAGGTCACTCAGCGAAACCGTGCCACCCTGCACCTCCAGCATCTCGAAATCAGGCAATGGTTGTGGAGGCACAGCGACAAGGCGGGACTGCGGATCACTAATCGATGCTTCCACTTCCGCCAATTCTGTGTCTGGCGCTTCCGACACCTCCCGCCAAATCGAATAGAGCCCCGCGAATACAGCAATCCACAGCGCACCACCAATGATCAGGGGGCGTTTCCTGATGCCGGATGTGGGCTGAGAGTTGTTCATTGCCGGGAGCACTCGTACAGACTGAAATTCGCCCCCAATTCTACGAGGTGTCACCACAAATGTCTGACGTTTTTGCAGGTCGCAGGCAGTTCTCTCTGACCTGGGAACCCCTCAAATTGCCAACATTTTCGCGCCGCCGGATTCGGTGCAACCGCGACGTTCGTTTTACGGAAGATTAAATTGAGGAAGGCTGGAGCGGGCCAACCAGACAGTTCTGTCGCCAGGAATCCAGATCGAATTCGTACGATGCAGACTATCCCTCAACCTTATCCGACAGGCCAATATTTTGCGCACACCGACAAACGGTTCTGCAATCGTCAGGACTCTGGCACCTGACTGAGCTTATGGGCCCGGATTCCACTGTCGTGGCTGCACGGTTGTCTGGCTTACCGGATTGACGTGCACGCCCATAGCCTGCTGACCGCCATTCCAGTTGGGAATTCCCTGGGTCTGCCGGACTCCCTGAACGCGGCTCATTGTCGCACGCTGAACAGAGACTCCCTGGGAATGTGTGGGCCTTTGCGTATGACTGACAGGAGTCGTCTCCTCCTGCCACGTCACGCCACCCTCGGGCGCAGCCTGAGGAACAATCTTCATCTGGTCAAAACTCGATCGAGTTATCTGACTGGGCTCAGTTGACTGGCCTGGACCTGAATCGGCAATCGCTACGTTTCCACTGAGTCTGGTCAGCATGCGCGATGCGGCCACTCGGGTGCGTTCATCAGGATGAGAATTCAGTGCTCGGCGGAGCCACTGCTGAGCCTCGTATTTTTGTCCCGCCTGATTCAGCACAAACCCAATGTTGAACATCGCAGCGGATTCGCCCACGGCGTACCGCAGATGATTCTGGGCTTCTTCAATCTGATTGTTCTGTGCGAGTGCAATACCGAGCTGATATCTCAGGGCCAATGTCATCTGATCATTGGTTGTGCGTTTGAGAGCAGACTCAAAACTCTCGATGGCCTGAGGCCATTCCCGTCGTTCTACCTGAACGGTACCGAGTTCAAACCACGCCTTTGGATCGTCCGGATACTTACGTATCGTGGCTTTCAGAATTGCCACGGCCTGGTCCACGCGACCGGTCTGGCTTTCGACTCGAGCCAGACCATTGCGTGCCTCCACACAGTCCGGGTTCGCAGCAAGAATGTTTGTGTAAGCGACGCGTGCCTGCTCAAACTCCCTGTTTTCTTCTTTGAGCCCTGCAAACACCAATGTGGTCCCCTCGGGATCCTTCAGGTTGCGCTGCGCATCTTTGTATCCGTCTGTTGGCTTTGTGGGCAGGTTCGCCAGTGGATCATCAGGATCTGTATTGCGCGATGCAAATGGATTCAGCGATGACGAGAGCGTTGAACAGCCTGTCAGCAGCAACGGGAGAGACAGCAGCATCAGCCGAGTCGTTGGTTTCACTACGTTGGACAGCAATCCTGACATCTCAAGCACTCCTCCGAGGATTGGTGATGGGCGCCAGGAATGGCGCACCGCTGCTGAGGCCGCAGAACGGCCGTACCACCTCACTCATTGGATCGACCGCTACAATCGGTACATTCACCCAAACCCGCCGGCTGAACCAACAGGGATGAGAGGAGCGGAGAATCTGGCCAGCCGTCCGGCAGGACCTGCCGATCTTTCGTCAGGAATTCTCTGGTTGTGGCTGAGGAGCGGACCTGGGCAATGGAGGAAGAGCCTCTTCCAGCACGCCCTTCACCTTCGGGATCAGAATCAAACTCTCGATCATCATCCAGATCTGCAGACCGAGAATCGCGATCCCAAATCCTGTCAGCAGATAGTTGGGGTCATGCCCCTCTTTGGGATTCAGCCAGCCGCCATTGGCATGGAACATCTGCCACAGCAACGCACAGGCCGGAATAATTGTCATCATGAGTGCCGGTACCGCTGCGAACGCCACTCGGCGTCCACGCCTGATGAGGAAGAAGATAATCACCATGAATGCGAGCCCGGCCAGCAGCTGATTGGTAGCACCAAACAATGGCCAGAGATGCAGACCTCCCTTGCCATACTCTCCTTTGGCGTTGGGAATGATGGCGACGAGGAACCCCAGTGCAACAGCAAGCAGCGTTGCGCCATACTTGTTCGCCAGTGGGGCCATACGGAATGAGGTGCCCAGCTCCTGAATGACGTATCGTTGTAACCGAGTAGCTGTGTCGAGTGTTGTGGCAGCAAAACATGCAACAAGGACAGCAATAATGCCGACTGCCAGGGCATGGTCAACTCCGAGTGCGGCAACGAAGTTCGCACCACCGTCTACAAAGGCGCCTACTTTCTGAGGCAATCCCATGCTTCCCCAGCCGGCTCCGTCAGCCGCGATGGCATACTTCGTTCGCCAGGCATCAAATCCAGTGAGTGTCGCCCCATCAGCACCTTTCACTCCCATCCCGACGCCCGCACAGCAGGCAAGAATGACGAGGACCGCAAGTGCCCCCTCCATCAACATGGAACCATAGGCCACATACTGCGCATCCGATTCCGAACTGATCTGTTTGCTGCTGGTCCCGCTGCTGACCAGGCAGTGGAACCCGCTGCACGCTCCGCACGCAATGGTGATAAAGAGGAACGGCATGATTGGTGGAGCATCCGACGGAATGTGTTCCGCCGCGACGACCGCGGGCGTACTTGCCTGCAGATCCGCCTTCCCAGTCAGGCCGGCAACAGCAAGTCCGGCAACCAGCAGGACCAATGCAACGACGAGTTGATGACTGTTGATGTAATCACGCGGCTGCAGCAGCATCCAGACAGGAAGCACCGATGCCACGAAACAGTACACCATGAGAATCACTGTCCAAGTGACGACAGGTGACCCAAGAATCAAACTCCACTCCGGCAATTGAAACTGAAAGTGGTACACACCAAGGTAGACGCAACCGTAGAGCACGGCGAGGGCGCCCAGCGACGGTCCCAGAAGCCCCCCCGTTTTCCTGTGGGTGTAGAAGCCAACCCCGACTGCCAGTGGCATTGCAATCCAGACGGACAGCACGGACTGCGGATACACGGCAAAGATGACAGCGATGACCAGTCCAAAGATTGCCAGCACAATCGTCAGCGCGAAGAACAGAATCAGCAGAAACAGAATCCGGGCTCGGGGATTGATCAGTCGGCCGGCGACCTCTCCGATGGTCTGGCCGCGATTCCGAAGCGAAACAAACAACGCGCCAAAGTCATGAACGGCGCCTACAAAGATGGAACCAAAAACGACCCACAGCAGAGCAGGCAGCCAGCCCCAGAAGACGGCAATCGCGGGCCCCACGATCGGGCCCGTCCCCGCAATACTCGTAAAGTGGTGACCGGCAAGAACATGCCGCGGAGTCGGAACAAAGTCAACGTCGTCCTGTAGCTCTTTGGCCGGCACCAGGGCGTCATCGTCAATCTGAAAAATCTTCCGCGCCAGCCACCGTCCATACGTGTGGTACGCGACGATAAAGCCAACAAACGAAACTACAGCGACCAGCAGTGTAAACATAATCTTCTCCGAGCTTCGAAGGATTCCTGTGCCTCCGAATTGAGTCCCATTATTCCCGCCCTCTGCGCCGGGATGCAATCCCAGGCACGACGAATCCTCAATAGCAGCCATCAGCGTCCGGGTGCCATCGTGCCTGATTTACTGATATCCTGCACCTGATAAGGAGACGGGAATGAACCAGCAGTCAGGCCATCTGTCACGCGAAGAACATATTGAGCAGGAGTACTTCTTTCGAGTCTACCGCGAACGGCTCGAAGAAAACGTGCCCTCTCAGGAGATCCTGAACACCGTGCATGAGGAGATCCTCAGCACAACGCGGTTGCCCATGGCAATCGATTTCATGCGTGCTGAGATTCATCACAATGGCCGAATCAGTGACGCGATGGCACGGCTGTCTCACTACTTCACACCATGGCAGGCATTCGTCATTGCTCGGGCCGAAGAGGATGTGTCACGCTTCGATCAAACGACCGCTCTGGAGATCCTTGAACGGCAGGCCGGCTATTTCACGCGTGACCCCACGCCGCAGGGACTCTTTATTTTTCAGTTCGAATGTCTGACTCGAAACCGACTTGGATTTCGCGAAGGACTACAGGCAATTGCCGGCGATTCGTTTTACGACGAACGGTGGCAAAAGTGGATCCGCAGCCTGAATAATCGGTTGGGAGCAGCAGAGTTGTCGGAACTCGTCTTTCGGGCATCCGACCATTTTGTCCGACTGCGAAACAGCCAGGCTGCTGGTGACAACGCGCAACCTGAACTCGAAAAGGCACTGTTTGCCGAACAGGATGGCCGAATTGCCAAAGCAAATATCGGACGGGAGCCACTCTACTTCTTTGCCGCCCTGCAACGGCAACTGGATTATCCCGAAGTGCCGCGTGCACTCCTTGAAGAAGATGAAACACTCCCTCGGTTTCTTGAAGACCGACTGCACAAGATCGAGCAGCGGCTAAAAATTACAGAGATGGAATTAAAGGGCGGAATTGACCTGACACGGTTCTACAAGAACCAGGAAGAAAAGCCTCAGTTCGGAGATGACGTGAGGGGCAGTTTCTGAGTCTGAGGAACCGCACCGCGCAGCAGGCGAACGACAAAGCCCCCCGTATCGTGCCATTAGCTGCGGAACTGCTCGCAGCCAATCGCCCGGCCACCTGACATTCCCACCATATTCTTTGTTGGTGACGATCGTCATCCTGTGCTGGATCTTCGGCTGATCCCGCTGCGATCGTCTCTCGACGTCAACCGTGCGTCTCCGGGATCGTGCACATCCCGCAGGACGGCTGCCGATTGCTCATGCTGCAGGTCACACATCGCGAGAGATTCGATAGTCGATCTCGAGTTCCCCGTTCATTCTGGCTCCCCTCTGCAGACTGTGTGAACCCTCTCTCTGACGTTCCGGAGCCGATTTCCCTGCCCAGGGAGAGAAAAACGTCCCAATTCCGAGGAGTACGGACTGCTGGGCGACTCGAAAATGCAAATTTGTTGACGGTGCTGCCGGGTTTCTCTAAGAAAGCCGATTCTGTGAAGCATTCAGGGACGAGCCTGGTCTCATGGGAGCCTGTCTCCCATTCTTCTCTCACAAACTTTGAAAGTGTTTTCGGATGTCCGACCTTATTGCTCCTCATGGTGGATTGTCAGAACCCGTCTGCTGCACCGTCCCTGAAGGGGAGCGGGAAGCGTTTCTGGCAGAGGCAGAGTCCCTTACAAAAGTTCCGGTTTCCGCGGCGGATCTGTCGACCGTGTATCGAATCGGCGACGGCACGCTCAGCCCGCTCACCGGTCCAATGAACTCGCAGCAGTGGAATCAGGTTCTGTCTGAGTCCACCATCGATTCTCAGGGCGAAAAGTACGCCTGGACGATTCCTCTGGCGTTTCCTGTCACAGCAGAGGTCGCCGGTCAGCTATCCGCCGGGCAGAAGGTTGCTCTGACCAGCCCGGCCGGTGATATTGTCGCCACTGTTGACCTGAGCGATGTCTACGAATGGGACAAAGAAGCCTACATCAAAAGCGTGTATCTGACCGAGCGAACAGATCACCCGGGCGGAAAGATGGTGACCGTCAACGATGCAGACAACACTCACCTGATCGGGGGCGAGCTCAAAGCACTGCCGCAGCCAAAGAATGACGCGTTCGGACAGTACGTCCTGACGCCTCGCGAAGTGCGAGCAAAACTGGCGGAGCAGGGCTGGGAAGCAGTCGTTGCATTTCAGACTCGCAACCCGCTGCACCGAGCTCACGAATACGCTCTGGTCCACGGACTCGAGACACTGCTTCGTGAAGGCAAAAACGCTGGCGCTGTCCTGAATCCACTGATCGGAGAGACCAAAGGCGATGATGTGAGTGCGGAAATCCGCATGCAGACCTATGAGCGTCTGATCGATGGTCGCGGACTCGGCGAAGGCGATAGTGACCCTGACCTCTGGGAAGGTCGCGATGACAGTGTGCCGGATCGAGTCCTGCTGCTTGGCCTGGATATCAAGATGTTCTACGGCGGCCCCAAAGAAGCTGTGATGCACGCCATCTACCGCCAGAACATGGGGTACACCAACATCGTGATCGGCCGCAAACATGCGGACGCTCCTTACGAAGATGGGACCGCTATCTGGGGAGACTTCGACGCACATGAGATCTTCGACAACCTGAGCGGTGACCTGAAGATTCAGCCCATCAAAGTCGGCTTTGCTGCTTACTATGAGTCCATCGGTCGGGTTGATCTGATGGAAAAACATCCGGACGAAAAGCCCGTCTTTATTTCCGGCAAGGATGTTCGAGCCACACTGCAGAAGGGTGAAATGGTGGATCCACGAATCATGCGGGAATCAACATCAGAGATTCTTGCTGCCGCCATGAAGCAGGACTGATCTGAATTCAAACTGTGCCGCGAAGATTCTTCGCGGCATTTTTTTTTGCCGTACGAAAAGGAAATCCAATGCAGTTTCAGACTCTGCCCGGAACTGACCTGTCAGTTTCACGCCTGTGCTTCGGCTGCTGGGGCATTATTGAGGATGCTCATTGGGGAGAACGCAATCAACAGGATTCGGAACGCACTCTGCTTGCTGCAGTGGACTGCGGAATTAACTTCTTTGACACCGCCACAATGTACGGTAACGGAGCCAGTGAAACCCTGATGGGGCAGGTCCTTACACAGGCCGGATTGCGAGACAAACTCATCATTGCCAGCAAGACGCCTCCGAATCGGATGCGCCCCGATGAGATCATTGCCGAATGCGAGGCTTCACTGCAGCGACTCCAAACGGATTACCTCGATCTCTACCAAACCCACTGGACGAACCCCGAAGTACCAATTGCCGAAAGCTGGGGCGCACTGCAACAACTTCAGGAACAGGGGAAGATCCGTCACGCTGGTGTCTGCAATCTCGGCACACAGGACCTTGATGCCGTCAGTGCCGTTCAGCCCCCCGTCAGTAATCAGCTCCCATACAATCTCCTGTGGCGGATGATCGAAGCCGAGATTCTTCCTAAGTGCCGACAGAACAGCATTGGAGTCCTTGTTTACAGTCCACTCATGCATGGCATCCTCGCAGACAAGTATCAGACGGCAGCGGAAGTCCCGGACGGTAGAGCTCGGTCTCGCCACTTCTGCAGCGACCGCGAACTCACGCGGCACGGTGAACCCGGTCAGGAGGCACACACATTTGCGGCACTTGATCGGATTCGTGGCGTGGCCGCCGGACTGAATCGCCATATGGCAGACGTGTCACTCGCATGGGCACTGCAGCAACCGGGGATCGTGAGCGTGATTGCAGGGGCCAGCCACCCGGATCAGCTGACACGAAACCTCAAGTCTCTGGAGTCACCGTTGTCAGATGAATCCATCCAGGCTCTGAACAACGCAACCGCTGAACTCATGACAGCGCTGGGCCCGAATCCGGACATGTGGGATGCCGGTGAGAATGCTCGTTATCATTAGGGCGATTCCGGGGTAGTCGCCGCGATTGATCGGGCCAGCCACCGTAGCTGCCGTCGGCAGGCGGCGTTTGTCAGTATCACACATCGTGCGCAGAGCGGTGACGGACTGGAAGTCCGTCCTGCGGGCCACTCGGTGACGACAATTCCCGGACCACAGGGCGCCGGACGCGGCACGTCACGCCTTATGGATTCTATTTCCGTTCGCTGGCACCTCCAGCCGCACTGCCTCGTGTTGCAGGGAGACTGCGTCCCTGCAGCAGCAGCTGAACGGCGGCATCCAGATTGTCTGCGCTCACGCCACTGGCAACGCGGCCGGTCTTGTCCACAAGAAACATCGTCGGGACCGTGATGATGCCAAAGTCGCTGGAGAGCTTGCCTTCGGTTCCGTTCGGATCTCGCAGGTGCTGCCACTTGTTGCCACCGTTCTTCGTCATGAACGCCTGTAACCCCGAGGGGTCCGCGTCCAGGTTGACCCCGAGCACTTCGAATCCGTTCCGTTGATATTTTTGATAAACGGCCAGAAGCTTCGGCAGTGACTCGACGTATGGTTGTGACCATGTCGCCCAGAACACGACGAGTGTCACCTTGCCGCGATATTGTGCCGCAGACACCTGTTGCCCGGTCAGTGAGGTCCCGGAAAGGACGAGTGGCTTGCCAGCAAGGTCGAGTCGACGCAGTGCGCCGGCGGCTCGTTTACCGGCGTTGGTGCCGCCATGTTTTGTGGTGAGCACCGTGTACCAGCGTTTGGCATCGTCCACGCGCCCCATCAGTTCATGGCTAATCGCCAGCTGCACAATAGCATCCGCAGCGTCAGGAGAGCCGGGCCATTGTGTGGCATAAACTTCCAGCTGCTTCAGCCACCACTCCTGCCCTTTCTGACGGGAATCCTCGTCATCTGGCTTCAGGCGAACAGCGTACTCCGCCATCAGCCGACGATAGGAAACGTAGCCCAGCAGGTCATTGTCCGCTTTCACCTGTCCCTGAAGAGCGACAAGTCGTTTCAGGCCATCGTCGTAATGCCCCGTCTGAACGGCAGCAGCAACCCCGTCTGCAAACTGCTGAATCCACTGCACCTTCTCGTTGGCAGTGGGCACAAATCGAATGATCTTTTCGATGACGTCGGCCCGCTGCTGGTGATAGCGGGCAAGAACGGTCGGAGTAACGTTGCCGGATGGACTGTTGCTGTCCAGCTTTTCCAACTGGGTCAACAGGTCTTCCATCTCCTTCGCCATTTCCGGAGGTGCATTCAATCCGCCCGCCAGTAATTCAGGCTGCATCAGGATGCCACCGATCTGGACCTGAGTATTGTCACTCAGAGGAGCCGGAACCTGCGTCAGCTTCCAGGTGTTCCCGATCCGAATCATCTCACCAATGGCGACGAGTTCATGAGCTTCTCCATTTCGAACGATCCCCATAGCATTCTCGTAAACCACCAGGTCAATTTCCGCCTTCCCAGCCTCTTTGGGAATCAGACCGGGATCGGGAGGATCGAATCGTACCCATTGAGTTTTGGCGTTGATGGTCTGACTCGATGAGAGTGTCTTCCGCAGCTGAGCCGCCGGGTTGGCGACTGACTCCATCAGCTTCTTTGAAACGACGGCTGATGTGCGAATCGCCTTCACGTCAGCGGCCGACAACATCACGCTGGAAAGCCCGACTGCGTCACCGGCAATCATCGACTCCACGGCGATTCGAGCGGCCTCCTGCGCCGAAAGGATCTTCCACTCCTCAATTTTGCCATCCTGATCACGGTCGACGCCCCACCGCATTCCGCCCCAGTTCATCCAGCGATGCTCGTCCGCTCGCCCATCCTTGTTGTTGTCGATGCCGCGGTAGACCTCCAGGCCCAGTTTGTAATAGCGAAAGAGGTCTGGCTTGGAGTCACCGTTAACATCGGTGAACCGACGAAGTACCTGGCCTGTGGGGTCGTAGACGACAAATCCGGCCTGGCCTTCAGACCGTTCAACTTCCACTTTGCATTTTGCAAAGTCGGCTGCCAGAGGAGTGTCATAATCCACCCCGGTGACACCCGGACGAAACGTCTTGAAGATATATTCCGGGGTCGGCAGTCCCTGAGCATTCACGGCGCCGCCGCTCAGGAAAACAAAAGCTGTCAGAAGTGTCAGGAGGATTCGTGGGTAAGCGCGCATCGGCTGCGTCCCTGCAACAAATGGGGAGGAGATTGAGCGCTGGATTCTAGAGCAGATGCCGAATTCAGGTCACTATCGGTTTTTTCTGCCGGTTCAGGGGAGGGAATCACCAGAACAGTCTGGGCCATGTTGATCACATGCTGTTTGGGGAAGAGAGGCTCCCGCGGAGCCACAATGAGTGGGCAAAAAACGGCTCATCGGGAGATTTGCCCTCCCGGTGTTCTCCTCCCAAATGACTTGATCTTCTTGCGAAATCCACCACCTCCGAATTAGCCGACAGATTGAGACCTGAACCAGGTTTCACGCGGCCGAACCATTCCAGCAGTCCTCCGCGCCACAGGGGCAGCGATTCCCGTGCTGGCGCTGCGATGCCCTCAGACACTACGATCATCGCGAAATGCTGTGCCTGCGGAGCAACTCAGGGGCTTTACTTAATCCTGCTTAGCAAGACCGCCGCTGTTCTTAGTCATCAGCGACACCACGATCAGCGTAAGGAACCCGAGTGGAATTGTCACGATTCCCGGCTGCGTGAACGGAGTCAGGCCGCCTCCTTCAATGCCGTAGATCTTCTCGAACGTGTCGGAACTCAACAGAATCCAGCCGAGCGAGCTCACCATGCCTACGATCATGGCCACAATGACCCCCTGCTTTGTAACTCCCTTCCAAAACAGGATCATGACCAGGGAAGGCAGATTTGCCGAGGCGGCCACACTGAATGCCCATCCCACGAGATAGCTGACGTTCAGCCCCTGGAACAGGATTCCGAGAACGATGGCAATGGCTCCAACGACAACCGACGCAATCTTGGCCACACGCACTTTCTGAGCGTCCGTCATCTCGCGGCCCATGTAGTTGCTCATGAGGTCATGAGTGACCGCACCGGCCGAG
>CAJWGB010000109.1 GCA_913031625.1 uncultured Planctomycetaceae bacterium
CGGTGCGGTGCGTGATGATCGACGAGGCGCAGGACGTCCGATTGTTGTACGTGCGCCTGCTGCGCGTCCTCGATCTCGTCGAAGACGATAAGGGAATTCTCATCGTCGGTGATCGTAATCAGTTGGTGTACGATTTCGATCCCGAGTTTTCCGCAACCCTCGACACACTCGGATCCTTGTCGCCACGATTGTTTTTTCGTGGGTCGCTTCGGCGAACGCCCAGTTAATCAAGGGGCCATTGGACCGCGGATTCTCTCGCACGTCATCCGTGACAATTACCGTCGATGAACTGCTGGGTGCCCGCAAACCAAGACCAGCCGGAACTCCACTGCTCGGCCCCGGCTATCCGGACCTCTGGATGGCGGAAGTCCAGTACAAGCCGATTCGCTATCGACGAATGCAGATTGAAGACCCCAGGTCGGGTCAGACCCGCACCGAACTGGTGTGGTACCTGATCTATCGTGTCATCCCACGAGATATCACTGAACTTGCGGGCGATAATCGAGACAACCTCATCGCCCAGATGGAAGGCACAGGATTCAAACCCGTCAACACAGTTGACGCTTCGCTCTATCCGTCTCTTCAGGTCCCACGATTCATACTTCGCACCGACGATCGGGAAGACAGTCCGGAATACATCGACGAGGTGAATCTTCAGGTCCAGCGACAGGTTCTGAAACGGGAATTCAAGAAGACCCCTAACCTTAAGCTGCTGAATTCCGTTGAGGGCATCAGGGAAATGACTGACTACGTCTCCATTCTCGATGCAGATCAACTCTCGAATGCCCTGTATGGTGTTGCCGTGTGGAGAAACGTGGACCCAACGACAGACTTTGTCACCGTCCGAATGATGGGATTCTGCAACGGTTACCGAATTACCAGCGGAGACGACGGCAACCTCGTTGTCGAACGCAAAGAAATTGAGCAGCGATTCGCCCGACCGGGTGATGAATTTGATCAGCAGGAAACTGAATTCCGAGTCATTGATCAGGTTCGACTCCAGCCAAACGGTGACCTGGTCATGTTCGCCGACGAAGTTGTTTCAACCTACCGACCGGGTCGTGAAGCCCCGGCATTCGTCGCGAAACTCCGAACGGACCTTGAAGCACGAATTGCAGCCGGAAAGGACCCCGAAATCAAATGGCCGTTCTGGAGCTATCGAGCGCGAAAGGCGACGATTACGGTCCCGAATTTTGAGCGAATTCTGCGGAACGACGGATCTGCTGCTGCTGAACCGGCTGAGTAATTCCGCGGTTCTGCTCAATTTCGTGCCTCCCGAGCCATTTTCGGTGCGATCCGAGAGATCAGCCTTGAATTATCGTGCATCCGGGTCACAATCCATCTTCTGCCAGTCGATTGGTTTGGTGGGAACCATTCCCGGCTGACAGTGAATCCAAAATCCCAACCTATCAAGCATTCAGACCTCGGAACTGAACCATGGCTCATAAGAAAGGACAGGGCTCCAGCCGCAACGGACGCGACTCGGAAGCTCAACGTCGTGGCATCAAGAAGTTCGGCGGTGAAGCCGTACGAGCCGGAAATATCCTTGTTCGCCAGTGCGGAACAAAGTGGCATGCTGGCCGAAACGTCGGCACAGGGCGTGACTACACACTGTTCGCACTGTGTGATGGCCACGTAAAGTTTGATCAGAACGGCAAGCGAATCAACATCGTGCCTGTGGAAGACAACTAGTCTCCATCAAGAACACGAAAAGGGTGTGGCCAAATCGCCACACCCTTTTTTCATGCGCCTTCCTTTCATCGGCTTCATCGAGCGGACTGACCTATCAACAGGCCGGACCAAACACAGGGCAGACCCGGCGTTCCTGTGACACGGTCAACTTAGTACTCATTCGACTCCTCGTCGTCGTCGCCCGCATCGAATGTCGATTTGACAACCTGACGAATCGTCTGATTGTCGCGTTCTTCGAGTAGCTTTGACAAAGCTTCCTCGTATGGCAGGACACCAAGGTCGCCGTCGATTCGGCATCGTAATGCCACCGCATTCTGCTCTGCTTCCTTCGGCCCAACGATCACCATATATGGAATCAGGTCGAGCTGAGCAGTCCGGATCTTCGCCTGTAACTTTGCGCTGTGCAGATCTGTCGTCACTCGGAATCCATTCTCCCGCATACGCGACGTGATCTCTTTCGCATAGTCGTCAGACTTTTCACTCAGTGGCAACACTCGGATCTGTTCCGGGGCCAGCCAGAGCGGAAAGGCGCCAGCAAAGTGTTCGATCAAAACGCCAACAAATCGTTCCATCGACCCAAATGGGGCGCGATGAATCATTACTGGACGATGCGGCTTGTTGTCACTTCCCGTGTACTCCAACTCAAATCGGTTGGGCAGGTTGTAGTCCAGTTGCACCGTACCCAGTTGCCATTCACGACCCAGACAGTCTTTCACCATAAAATCTGTCTTGGGACCATAGAATGCGGCTTCCCCAGGAGTCTCGATGAACTCCATCCCTTCCTCTTCCAGCACCCTGCGCAGAGTTTCCTGCGCCTTGTCCCACAGTTCATCACTGCCAACATACTTGTCCGAATCCGGTTCTCGTGTTGAAAGCTGTACGCGATAGTCATCGAGACCAACGGCCTTCAGCACGTATTTGACCAGCCCCAGAGTATCTTTGAATTCCTGCTCAACCTGATCCGGTGTGCAGAACAGGTGAGCATCGTCCTGAGTGAGCCCGCGGACTCGCAGGAGCCCGTTCAATTCTCCGGATTGCTCGTGGCGATAGACAGTGCCAAATTCTGCAAGACGAACGGGCAAATCCCGATAACTGCGGGGAATCGCCTTATACATCTGAGCATGGTGAGGGCAATTCATTGGCTTCAAAAGATAGCGTTCCTGCAGAGCCTCCCACTTACGCAACACATCACGTTTTTCGTCGTTACTCCCTTCCGAGGGGAACTCCTCCACGCTGAATCCAAGCACAAGTGCGGCATCAAGAAGTTTCTTTTCGTCTTCCGCAGAAGGTGGATCAAGTTCCTCATCCTGCGGGTCAAGGCAACGGATCCAGTAATCCACAAGCTGCCCCGCGGAATGCCCAAAAAGCGGCGCAAACTGAGAGTCGCGATAGTACGGAAAGTGCCCACTGGTTTCATACATCTCCACACGTCCGATGTGAGGAGAATAAACCGGCTCATAACCTCGTCGAACGAGCTCTGCCTTGATGAAATCTTCCAGCGTCGCCCGAATCGTGGCCCCCTTTGGCAACCAGAGGCACATTCCCTGGCCTACGTCCGGATTGATGGTGAACAGCTGCAGTCGGTTGCCGAGCACGCGGTGATCCCGCTTCTTCGCTTCCTCAAGCTGCTGCAGATAGGCCTTCAGCTCTTTCTTATCAAAGAAGGCCGTTCCGTAGACGCGTTGCAACGCTCTGTTCCCGACGTCACCCTTCCAGTGGGAACCGGCAACACTCAGTACTTTGAACGCCTTAACCATGCCAGCATGAGGAATATGAGGTCCCCGGCACAGATCCACAAATTCTCCCTGCCGATAGAAGCTCAGTGATTCGTGATCAGCCAGTCCTCCCTGAATATGCTCAACCTTGAGCTCCTGGTGGAGGTCCGAGCAAAGCTGAATTGACTCTTCGCGGCTCATGGTAAACCGCTCAAAAGGCTCAGCCTCTTTCACGATCTTCTTCATTTCCGCTTCGATTTTCGCGAAGTCGTCTTCACTGATGGGCGTTGCCAGATCGAAGTCGTAGTAAAACGTCTTTCCCTTCACAGGACCAAATGCCAGCCCAACGCCGTCATAAAGTCGCATAATGGCCCTGGCCATAATGTGAGCACAGCTATGACGCATCACAGCACTGGCCTGTGTGTCGCGGGTGGTCAGGAGTGTGAGAGGTACCGGACGAGATTCTGTCAACTCCGCCAGAGGCCGTGTTGCATCAACAATGACGTCGTCAATGGATGCAGCCACTGTGGCTCGCCGGAGCCCATCGCTGATGTCTCCAGCGACATCCAGAGCCGTGGCGTGGTCTTCTTTCTCTACAAGTGTCCCGTCGGGAAGCTGTACCTCAATCATCGAAATGCGGTTTCCGAATTGTCAGTTGCGTGGATGGCGACCGTAACGAGAGGCCCCCTGAAAGCTGGCTCAGCGTTATAGTCCTGCAGCCGGAATCCCACAACGGCCATCCTTCACAGTTGGCTCGATTCGCAGAATCGCAGCCACGAAACTGTCAGTTCACGCAGGTCACGCAAAACACCACGGTTCTGAAGAATCCTCTGCGGGAGGGCTGATGCGTTCCGGACCAGCCAGGGCACAACATTCCGTTCCCCACAGGAAAACATCATTTGCCACCCCCGGGTTCCTCCCATAACATTGATCCAGCAAAATTCAGAGCCAATGGAGCAGCATTATCAGAGTCGAATGCGAGATCTGTACGCATGAGTTTTCGCCGTCAGGAAAACGGCTGGGAGAATTCGTCCGATGTCCCGCCTGCGGGATCGAAACGGATGCCAGTCGACCGCCACAGCCAAAGTCAACGGACGACGAAGATGAGGAAGATGATTCCCTGGGCATAGCGATAACATTCATCACTGCTGCTGTGTTCATTGTCTGCTGCATCGCGTCCTTTGTTCTCGCACAGAGATCTTAGGCGATGCAGACCATCAAGATAGATCACCGGTGTATGGAAAACTGAAGTGGCTGATCGCAAGCGACCTCGCCAGCGTCCCCCAGGGGGAAGTGGAAAAGGCCGAAAGAAGCGGCCGAAGAAGAAGGAGACTCCGGGCTGCGTCAAGTACCGGAAGGCGCTTCTGGAAGCCGTCTCCACTCCGGTGAACAAGATCCCCGTCACCGGCTCCTACAAATTGCTGATGGTGATTGTCGCCGGACTGTTGATGATCACGCCGACGCTCTTTCTGCTGATGACCTTCGGCGGAGTCTTCGCGTGGCTGGCTCACGTTGCTCTTCACGCTCACCTCATGCGTGAAGGACTGATCCCGGCGATTGTCTATCTGGTTCCAACCGTTGGAGGACCATTTGTCATCGTCTCACTGTTCCGCGTGTTTTTCGTGGACATGGGAGCTGAGAAGAAACCACGCGTCGTTCGACGGGATGCCGAGCCGTTTCTTTACGAATACGTTGAAACGCTGTGCGAATCAGTCGGAGCACCAATCCCTGAGGAAATCAGTCTCGACGCCGACGTCAACGCGTCCGCCTCATTCGCTGGAGGGCCGGTCGGGTTCCTTACTGGCCGGATGCGGCTGACGATCGGACTGCCACTCGTCCACGGCCTGACTGTCGCCCAGTTGACTGGAATCATTGTGCACGAACTTGGCCACTTCACTCAGGGAAGTGGTATGCAGCTGTCCTATATTATTCGCCACATCACCATGTGGTTTGCAAATGCCGCCTATGGCCCGGCATCAGCCGGCTGGTGGCTGCAGTCGAATACCTACCCACCGTGGATCGTGCGTGTCGTCTGCATGTTTGGCATTCGGATCTCTCACTCATTCCTCGTCGTCCTGAGTATGCTCACGAATGTGGTGAGTGCCGCAATGAGTCGGCAGATGGAGTTTGACGCAGACCGCCTCGAAGCACTGTACGTGGGCAGCGAAGTCTTTGTGCAGTCATCGCGACGCCTCAGGCGACTCGGCCTTGCGCAACAGATGGCGCTGCACGACCTGTTTCAATTTAAACAGGAAGGACGTCTGGTGGACGACTTCCCACGACTGATCGCCGTCAACGTCGACCGGATCGACAGGGAACTGGACGCGCTGGTACGCAAACAGTCGCAGGAAATGGAAACGAAATGGTACAGCTCGCACCCAGGTGACCCGGAACGATTTGCAAATGCACGATCTGTGCAGGAGGAGCCGGCATTCCATCTGCCGGACAGCATGATGAAGGCACGCGCCTCCATTCTGTTTCACGATGTTTCCAAAGTGTCCCGTGGCGCAACCATGGAGCTCTACCGAAACAAACTGGGCTCAGAATTCAGGAAGTCAGAATTACACGACATTGAAGACATCCTCGAACGTCGCGAAGCCGAGAAACAGGCGGCGGAAGCACTCGAGCGATTCATGCGCGTCGAGATCCCAATTCTGTATCCCATTCCGATCTCGGAATATGCAACAGAAGTGACCTCCGATCACGAACGGATGTACGAAAAGCTCAAGCATCAGCGTGCAGAGATGCAACGCGAATTGAAGAACTACCGCCAAATGATTCCGCTGTACGAAAGCGCAGAAGAACATCGGATCAGTGCAGCCGGAGGTCGCTCCCTTGAGGACCTGGGAGTCTACGTTGCCCGCAAAAGTTTTGGGATGCCATCCAGTGTTCGTGACTTTGACGAGTATCGAGACCTTGCAGACACTGCAGTGTCCAATCTTGCGAAGAAGATGACGAAGTTTGAAAACGCAGCCGGCATGCGACTGTCCTGCGCACTTAAGCTTCTGGCAAACGACAAATTTCGACGAGCGATGCCCGACGGCGACAAATACAACGATATTGCTCCACTGGTGGATTCCGCAATCGGAGTCTCGGAACTCATGACAAGGCTGCGGCCCGTTCGACTCCTGTGTCATCGCATCATTCAGGGATTCGGACACATTGAAGGGAATCAACACAACTTCGACTTCATGGAGACACTGCAGCGGCTCGTGCGGACTCTTCATCGCATGCTCGATGACCTCTATGAAGAGATGACAGAATATGATTACCCATTCGACCACGCGGATCCGTATGCCACAATTCAGAGTTACGTGTTACCCGAACTTCCACATCCAGAAGAGATCAGCGGTATGATTTATGTGACGATGGATGCGATCTCTCGACTCGGTACAGTCAAGGTTCGTGTATTTTCTCATCTGATGAAAGCAGCCGAATCTGTGGAGTCATTCCTGAATCTCGAGCCGATCGTGTACCCGGAAAAAGAACAGAGTACGGAACAGGCAGGGTAAGCAGCAGGAGTCGGATATTCCCCACCTGCTCTTCATTGGGCACAACCGCGCCGGTGGGAGGCTCTCACACCCGTTATAATTGCCCCTGCGATATCGGAATGGAGAGAGCGGCAAGGTGATTTGTCCAGTCCTTCGTCGCGAACTCGATACTCCAATCGGACAACCTTTGCCCCTGTCAGAATCGCAGGCAAAAAAATCAACGAGATGACCGCCTAAGAACAGGAAACCACAACGGTGAGTGAATCCGAGCCAGAATCCGTGGACAACACCGTGCCCGATGAACAGCCGTCTGTTCCGGAAAACAGCCAGCTGGCCCCATCCGGGACAGGATATCGGGCTGGCGACTTCTTGATCATCGCTGCCATCCTTGTCGCCGTGGCCGGAGTGTTTTGGTACGACATCAGCGTGAAGGAAGAACGGGCGCAAAATGAGCTTCGAGCCACTTACAGGGAGCATATGACCAATGCCATCCGGCAGTTCTTCCTGATCACCGGAGCCATCCCTCAGTCTGCAGAACAGGTGGTTTCCATAAACTCATTCCGCACGGGTGAAATCACACAGGCAGTCAGGAAACTCCAGGGAGACAATTATTCGAGCGATGAAGAGATGCTTACCGCCATGGAAGCAAGGGCATTTGCGGATGCCACACCGATCGACCACGAAACTCTGGTTAAATGGAAGCTGAAAGAGAAAGAGATAGTTCAGGCAATCACATCAGTCGAGACAGAACTTCAGCGGCTGCAACTGGCCATCAACCCCGAGATTGAACTGATCGCCAGCCTTCGAGTGATCTCAGTGCTGAGTCGAAACGGGATTGCAGATCAGAAGCTCGACGCATACCTGGCCGCTGCCATCAAGGTCCGGAAGCTAATGGAGACTGAAGAGACTGACGCAGAACTCAATCAGTCACTCATTGACGGAGTCTATTCTTCGGCCGACATCAGCAATGAACTTCAGGGGGCCCTCAAGGAGTTTCACACCCAGACTGGTTTCATCCTTCGCGACATGACAGAACTGGCTCGTCGTCGGAGCAGGCAGGCACCGCCTGCACAGGGCGATGTGCAGCCTGATCCGGAATCGAATCAATAGCACAGGGCTGAGATCCATTTCACGCGATCGCTGCTGCCGCCGAAGGCCGTCCAGATGGAGGTCTGCATCACATCAGGTTTCGCGCCTTAATCATCAGGTATTCGTTGATGAGGCGTTCAGTCAGCATTTCCGCCTGGGTATCCAGAATCATGACGCCATCCTGTCTGAGATTCGCCACTCGCTGCGCCTGCCCTGTCAAAATGCCGGCCGCTGCCCCCGCACTGAAAGCGCCATGGTCAGAATCCGGCACAGTCTCAGCAAGGTCACGAAGCCCTTCGTCCTGCAGCAATACGCAAAGCGGCAGGTACGGCAGGCTGCCTGGACGAAAACTCTCTCCAATGACCTGCAACTGCATTTCGTCCGTGACGAACGTGATCAGGATAACCAGAGCCCGCTTTCTCTGTACACGTGTGAGGTACTCAACAGCAAGACTATAATCGGCCGTGCCCTGACTCGCCTCAATGTCGTACACAGACCGCAGAATTGTCTGAACTCCAGGCTTCCCACGCACTGGGCGGACGAACCGCTCAATTCGATTCGAAAATGCCATCAGAGAAACATTGTCTCCCTGCCCGAGGGCAATGTAGCTCAGCATGATGGCCGAATTCAGTGCCCGATCCAGATAGCTCACGCCACCCGTTTCGTTTCTCATGAAACGCCCACAGTCGACCATCAGAACAATGTTTTGATTACGTTCGACCGTGAATTCCCTCGAAATCAGCTGCCGCTGACGAGCCGTGGCCTTCCAGTCAATCTTTCGTATTTCATCTCCATACCGGTATTCCCGAAGTCGTTCAAACTCCCGTCCCTGCCCTGGCATTCGCATCAGACGCACACCGATTTCGGCCAGTCGATTGCTTCTGGCCATTAGCTCGTAGCGGTAAACGGCCCGAATATCAGGATAGATGCGGATCTTATCCGTCAGGGGACGTACCTGGTGGCGAGTCCACAGTTTTAGCCGTGTTGGAAAACGAAGGTGGACCTCCTGCATCACTCCTGCGCCGCGGCGAAAGGGACTCACAGAATATCGGACCGTCTGCTCTTTCCACGGATCAAGCATAATCGTCTGCGGCAGTCTACGAACCTCGCACAATTCACCAGGGTCGTCGTGAACTGAGAGTTGCAGAGGCACCCGACACCGACTGCGAATCACAAGTTGGGCAGGGTTATCCGTGCCAACACTCAACACATCCGAAATCTCACGGGACACCTCGACCTCGTGCGGCTGCCCACTGATCAACAAGTCCAGAATGGCAAGGCTGGCGATCAACACAGTTCCCAGGCGAGCAAGATCACCAAGGTCGCTGCCGGCAAACGTCAGCGTGTTTCCGGGGATTACGTCATCCATCGCAGAAAACATCAAGGGAACTGCGAGGACCAGGAAACACAGAATCAGTCGCACTGACGGAATCATGACCGGGGCGCCTCGACACTCTCCAGGATCTGCTGAATTGTCTGGTCGGCGGTGGCTCCCTCGATTTCTGATTCCGGACGCAGACGGAGACGGTGCCGCAGCACCCAGGGAGTGAGCTCTTTAATGTCGTCGGGGGTCACAAAATCACGACCTCGACACGCAGCCAGAGTGCGCGATCCAAGCAGAAGATTCACACCTGCGCGCGGGCTTGGCCCCACAGTCACCGTCGACCACGTCCTCGCCGCGGAAACAATTCTGACGATGTAGTCGAGAATACGGTCCTCGACGATCACCTGCTTCACTGTTTCCTGAATGGCCAGCACATCTGACGCGTTCAAGATTGGAGAGAGACCAAAGTCCTCCAGATGCGATGGATCTCTTCCGCCCGTGTAGTGCTTCAGAATGTCGACCTCATGCGCCTGAGTTGGATAGTCCACCAGCAGCTTGAACATGAATCTGTCAACCTGAGCCTCCGGAAGCGGATACGTTCCCTCATGTTCAATTGGGTTTTGCGTGGCAATCACAAGAAACGGACGGTCCAACTGATGAGTATGTCCATCAACAGTCACCTGACGTTCCTGCATCACCTCAAGGAGTGAAGCCTGTGTTTTTGGCGGCGAACGATTGATTTCATCCGCCAGCAGGATGTTGCTGAAGGCCGGGCCACGATTGAATCGGAATTGCTGGTCTTTCATGTCAAAGATGCTGTGGCCCGTCAGATCCGACGGCATCAGATCGGGAGTAAACTGCACCCGGTTGAAGTCACACGACACCGTGTGAGAGAGCACATTCACCAAAAGTGTTTTGCCGAGGCCCGGAGGCCCTTCGATCAGTACGCTGCCCTCTGAAAACAGGGCAATCAGCACTCCTTCAACCAGTTCCGTCTGCCCAACGACAATTTGACTGATCTGAGCGAGCGCGTCGTCAAACGATTTGGCAATCTGATTGAGTTCCATTTGCGGCGAATTCTCTTGCTGAGAGTGGACGGCCTAAGAGTAGCCGGACAATGAACATGACCCTTTCAAAGCCCGGATTTGCCTGCCGGCAGACACCCGTTTTGTGAAGCACGTTTAACGGACAACATACCGTATCGCTTCAGCAGAACTCTCGCCAGTGTTGGCACTTCCGCTGGGTCGAAACGAAAAAGGCCCGGGAAATCCCGGGCCTTTTTGATTTGGTTCTGGAGGCAGACTACTTATCCTCATCTGCCTTCTTCTTTTCGGCTCGTTTCTTGGCACCTTCCTTTTTGGCACCTTCTTTGCCTTTTCGCTGTGGTCGAGCTTTGGGCAGTTTTTCCTGCTGTTCGGCAGTCAAAATCTTGCGAAGAGAAGCAATTACGGCCTGCTGAACTTCACGTTGAGCAGCGCTAATTTCTTTCTGCTGTTTCTGCTGCTCTTCAGTCAGTTTGACGGCTGCCTGAAGTTTCTTGCGAGCTTCAGCAGAGGGCTTACCGTCCCCACGTGCTGCTCGGGCCTCTTTCATCGCGGCTGCCTGAGCCTTCTTCTGGTCTTCCGTCAGCAGGTTCTTTCTCTTCTCTGCCAGCTCTTTCAGCTTCGCACCGTACTCCTTGTCGATCGCAGCCAGTTTTCCCTTCTGTTCTTCTGATAGTTCCAGTCCTTTGACGAACCGAGCAGTTACGGAAGGAGCTTTTCGTTGACGATTCTTGCCCTTCTTCTCTTTTTCATCGGCAACGGTCACTGCAGAAAGGACTACAGCCAACGTCAGGCAGGTAACAAGTTTGAGTGTTTTCATTGGTTTCTCCGGGAAGCTCGACCAAATGGTCAGTGAATAGATGCCCTGCCCAAAGGAAGACCGTCCGCAACGAGTGAACTTTGAGAACTGGAACAAGGCAGGCAAATTGAAATGTGTGGTCCCCAATCGGGGTCGTGGAATTCTGACGAGTGACTCCTCAGCATTATTTCACTCGATCAGAATTTCAGAGCAACCCCTGGAGACTCCCCCCGATCTGGCTTTTCAGGATTTGCCAGCCCCCCCTGAGATGGCGTGAGTCGTTTGAGCATCGGATTAAAATCGCGTAAAGTGTTATTTGGGTTCTTTTTACACGTGAAATTGAAGCAGCACTGCCAAAACAGCTCGTAGCTGTTTACTACCAGAGGTCCAAAATGAGTGAGGAACAGGCCCCGAAGGGCTCCAAACTGGACATCGCAAAATCTGCTTTGAAGGACGTCGGCGCCTCGCTGGGCACAGGTCTGGGCGGTCGCCTCACCCGAGTTTCCTTCACTGGTGGCAAGTTCGGTGATGCGGAAATGGTGCACCTGCCACTTCTTGAGGACCTGAGAGAGGTCAATCTGAACGGGACGAAGGTCTCAGACGCCGGACTGAGTTCACTCAAGAAGATCAAGAACCTCAGGCACCTGACTCTGACGGGCACCATGGTCACGGACAATGGTCTCGCACATCTCAAGAACCTCAAGGAAATACAGGTCCTGGTCCTGTCCAAGGGAAAAGTCACAGATACCGGGCTTTCGCACCTCAAGAATCTCAGCAACCTCAAAGAACTCTACCTCGCAAATACGTCAGTGTCGGACAAAGGGCTCGCTCATATTTCTGAGCTGGGGCAGGTGAACTGCCTTGGATTGAGCGGGACAGACATCACCGATGAGGGCCTCGTTCACCTCAAGAAACTCAAGAAACTTGAGGTGCTGCTGCTGCGAGACAACGTCAACATTACCGACGAAGGTCTCAAACATCTTAAGGGCCTGAAGAAGATCGTGAGGCTCTGGCTCAGGGGCACCAAAGTGTCTGACGACGGTCTGGTGCACCTTGCCAAGATGACCGACATGCAATGGCTGGAACTCAACGAGACTGAGGTGACAGACGCGGGGCTCGCACATCTTGCTCCCCTCAAGGAACTTGACAGCCTGAGCCTCAGAAACTGCTTCATAACAGACAAGGGCATCCCGAAGCTCAAGAAACTAAAGAATCTTGTCACCCTTACGCTAACGGAAACAAGGGTTACCCCGGACGGACTTCGCAACCTGAAAACCGCGTTACCACGCTGTCGCGCTGAGATCTGACAACACCTCCCATCTAATAAACGACGTTGCCTGATTCTTGCTGCGAACTTTTTCTGGAGTTCCGCCAGGTACAACGTCATGATTCTCCTATCCCCCAGCGGAACACCACCGTGAGCACCAGCAGCGAACAGCCGGAAGAGCTGTCCGATCTGTCTGAACTGAATTTTACTTTCGAATCTTCAGACCCAGACACACCTGATCTTCCGGACATTAATCAGATTCAATTTGGCTCCACCAGCGACGACACTGCAAAGCCGTCTACCACGGACGCAAATAACAAATCGAATATCGATGACATCCAGTTCAATGGCGGAGGCCCGCCATCAGAACAGCCTCCGGACCTGCCCGATATCGATTCATTCAACCTTCAGGGAGACGGAGACTCCCCTCAGCCCGTGTTAAAAACACCGCAGACGGTCGACGAAGAAACTGCTGCAGAACGCGCAACGGCTGCAGCACCCGAGTCAGCAGAGCCAAAATCTCCCGCTGCGACAAAAAAGAAAAAGAAGCGACGAAAGAAGAAGTCGCGAAAAAAGAAGCAGCTATCCGAGCCGGATCTCGGCGACATGTTCGCAGAGATGGACGACGAGAAAGACAAACCGCCCCCGGAAGAAAACAAAGCAACTGCCGCCGAGACAACTCCAGCCGCGACACCTGCAATGGCAACCCCCACAATGGAGGCTGCCCCAGCCAGCACGGCGACAGCCGCACAGAGTCAGTCAGCGGCGGCCAAGACGCCTCCGACTGCACGAAGAAAAAAGAAGAAATCCGGTGGAGCCTCGCTGCCGACCGCCGGAATTTTCAAAGTGGTTGGAGGCCTCCTGTTGGTCGGTGCCATCGGCTACGGAGTCTGGCAGATTGATTTCGGAAGTTTCGGAGGGCCGCAACCGGCTACCATCTTTGACGACTTTCAACAGGACTATCAGGCGGCCACCTCGGGCAACGCTGTCGACAAAGCCAGGTGGCAGGCCCTGCGTGAGAAATTCAATGCCCCAGTTCAGGCGATCCTTGTCCAGTATTCCCCACTCTCCGATGCAGAATCCGAGGCGATTTGTCGAACGACTCGAGCACTGATTAAAACGTATGGGACGGATCCGTCAGACTATGGGCTCGTCGACATTGCCTACAAAGAGTTCGAGCGTGAAAAGGCAAACATGAAACCCTGAGGCGCAAGTATCGCGCCGAGCTGAATAGCAGATCAATTGAGCTGCCCGCAGAAGGAACGAACATGCGAGATAGATTTCTGTTACTTTGCCTGATCTGTACCAGCTCCGCGACGATGGCAGATCCCGTTCCGGTCATCCTTGACACCGACATCGGCAATGATGTTGACGATGTTCTGGCACTCGCAGTGCTGCATTCTCTGGAGACACGGCAAGTCTGCCAGCTAAAGGCGGTCACGATTACCAAAGATCACCCTCAGTGCGCCGCATTCGTTGATGCGGTTAACACGTTCTACGGTCGAGGCGACATACCGATCGGTGTATGCAGCAGCGGAGTCACACCCGAAATTAGCCGCTTCACCCCACTGGCTGACATCAAAGATGGGGGCCAGCCCCGCTACCCCCACGATCTACAATCCGGCAAGACGGCTGCAACAGCCGTTAACATTCTCAGGAAGACGCTCGCAGAGTGCCCGGACAATTCAGCAGTTGTTTGCCAGGTAGGCTTCTCCACAAACCTGGCTGACCTGCTCAAATCCGAATCGGACACCATCTCACCGTTGTCCGGAACAGAATTGGTCCGCAGGAAGGTGAAGCTTCTCTCGATCATGGCCGGAGCATTTCAACCGATCAATGGCAGGACGCATCTCGAATACAACGTTGTCAAGGATGTCCCGTCTGCCCAGTTGCTGGTCAAAAAATGGCCCGGTCGAATTGTGTTTAGCGGTTTCGAGATCGGACTGGCAGCAACGTACCCGGCAGCCAGCATCGATCGCGACTATGAATATGTTGATCACCATCCCGTTAAGGAAGCCTATTACCTGTACGAACCTCCGCCGCATAATCGGCCAACGTGGGATCTGACGAGTGTCCTGTATGCCGCATACCCGGACGCTGGATATTTCTCGACCTCTTCACCCGGGACTGTCACTGTCCTTCCTTCCGGTGAAACGAGGTTTGAAGCTGAAAACGATGGTCTGCATACTTATCTCAGGATGACAGACGCACAGAAACTTCGAGTTACGGAGGCGTTGGTGCAACTCAGTAGTCAGCCCCCCGACTAATCGTCTCCGGGCACTGCGATCTGTCCGGGAACAATCGGGAGAAATCTCATGACACCACTCAACCGACGCAGTTTTCTGAGCGGCAGCATCGCAGCTTCATTCGCCGGAAAGCGTGTGTTTGCTCTAACCACAGGGAGCATCGCACACCTCGGGATCAGTCACCGGGTTCTCCACCCGGCCGCTCGCGTGCCACTGTCATTCATCATTGATGACTCAACCTGCCTCGTGAATATGGGGCACTTCTGCACACCGCAATTCTCCGCAGCGTTTCCCGACCGAGCAGACTACAAAAGACCGTGGCATAAGTGGCCACGCGAGATTCCGGATGCGTTTGTTCGCAGGTTTGGAGAATGGTGTGCAGAGCACGGAGTAAAAGGGAAATACAGCATCGTCCCCAATCCGGCGTGTGTCGGCTGGCTGGACCGTGAACTGCCAGGCTGGTCACGGCAACAGTTGAAGGACAGCCTTAGTCTTGTTCGAGACCTCATGGTGCCCAACTGGGACATTCACCCGGAAATGATCACTCACACACGAGTCATCGATCTGAAGACAGGCCGTCCCCTGCCGAATCCGGGACCGTCCACAATGGAGAACTGGTACCCTCGTGAGAAGAAGAGTGTTGACGAACTGGCGGCCTATCTGGCGTATGCCCTGAGAATCCTGAAAAACTGCGACCTGCCCTGCACCGGCGTAACCACTCCCGGCGGATTCGGAAACATGGTTAAGCCCGAACTGTCACAGGCAGCCGGTGAAGCCCTGCGAGATGTCTACGGCCTCGAGATCCCCCATTACTTCAAGTACGTGCATACGGGGGAGGAATCAACAGATCCGATTTTGGAAAGCGTGACCGGCAGGGGCACAGATCAGATTAGTCTCACCATGAACGTACCAGCGGGAACCGGCGACTGGTTCGGTGGCTGGCAGGGTGCAAACCCCTCTCAAGGACATCTCTACAGTAACGAGGATGCAACCGGCGGACGAATGGTGGAACTGATCAAAAAGGGGCAACCCGCCGTCATGCTTTGCCATTGGCCGGGACTGTACTCCAATGGCAGCCATGAAGGCTTTGAGCACTTTTGCAAAGTGGTGACGAGCCTTCACCGTCGGTTCGGCAAAGTCACCCGCTGGATGAAGATCAGTGAAATGGCTCGGTACGAATCCGCTCGACAGCTAACGGATGTTGCCATCGAAGATCACGTGGTCACACTGAAGGCTCCGTTTGCAGCGCCACTGTTCACCATTGAACTGAGCGATCCCAGACTGTCTGGTCTGACTATCAGCCCCACGATACACCGGGTGGGCGTACAGAAGCCCATGAAGAAAGTATCCCAACGGCACCAACTGGCTTCAGGGACCTGGTTTCAGGACGAGTCCACGATCATTCTGTGTTTTGATCTGCCGAAGGGTGCGTCTCAGATCAAACTCACCCGGCTGTAGAGCCTCCGAAAGCCGATCCTGGAGCGATTTTGAATTATCCGCAGCGTCTCTCACTAAGTTAGCCGACGAGTTGACAGTCTGGTAACCGACGTGTGAAAGGATATTGCACCCGTCGTTGTAACTGATGCCAACGGTGGGCTTTGCTGCAGAAAACAGCTCTTCTTAGCGGAAGTGCGCAAGCACTCCGGCCGAACCAGCTTCCGAGTTTGAATCGACCAATCCGGCAGCCAATTCGTAAACGCGCTCGACCGGGCGGCTCGCGCCGCTCCGACAGAGGGTGTAATTAGATCGCCGAAGGCCATGGCCTCGGCCATCAACGATGCGAACAGGCTATGCGTTCTGCCCACTCGCTTCCACGTCTCGGCTAACACCAAATAAGGCTGCAAAACGACTTATCCCGACGGACGCTGGTTCCTCCACACGCACAGCGTCATCTGCTGCGTCTGGGATCCTCAACGTCGGATTCAGGACTGGTTCTAGGCGATCAGGCTCAGGTCTCGTATGATGCACACTGGTCCTGGGGCTCAGTTGACAGGCTACCGAGTGATCAAGGCAACACTGGAGTAACATTTGACATGTTGAATCTGGCCGGTACTCAACCTGGTGATCGTAGTCTTCCTCGCCGGCGCCTGTTGCAGGCAGGCGGCGCCGGTCTGTTTGGCCTGAGCCTGCCGGAACTGCTGGCAGCCGAAACTGGACGTGCCGGCGGTAAGGCAAAATCCGTCATCTTTCTGTTTCTCTTTGGCGGCCCAAGTCAGCTGGAAACCTTCGACATGAAGCCCAAAGCCCCCGATGCAATCAGGGGTCCGTGGAAACCAATCCACAGCAGAACTCCCGGACTCCAGATCTGTGAGATGCTGCCCAAAACAGCTCAGGTATCAGACCGTTGCACGGTCATCCGCACGATGAGCCACAGTTACAACGACCATAGTGGCGCCGCCCACTACATTCAGACCGGACATCGCTGGCAGGTCCCAATCGGTGGCGGTTTTAATGTCACACCGGATGACTGGCCGGCCATCGGCTCGGTGTCGCAGTTTGTTGAGATTCAGAACCGGAAGAGTGTCCAGGGCATCCCCAGCTACGCGGTATTGCCAAATTCACTGGGGCGGCTGCAGGAATACAAAGTACAACTGAAGCGACCAGGAGAAACCGCCGGCTGGCTTGGACGCGGGTACGACCCGGTTACGACGCGAATCAACAAACGTGATTCAAAAGACAACCCATACTGGCGTGACTGCACGGATGAAGAACTTACCTTTCAGATCGACGGACTGGTCTCCCGCGACACCCTCAACCTGAACCGACTCGACAAACGACGCACCCTGCTCGAACAATTCGATGACTCTCGCCGGCAGCTTGGAAGGGGAGTTGTCGACAGCTTTAGCGACTTTCAGAAACAGGCTCTGGCTCTCGTCACGTCTGAAGCCACGCGCCGCGCCCTCGACATCACAGAGGAGCCAGCCGAAATCAGAAACCGCTACGGACGACATCTGTTTGGTCAGTCGACACTGATGGCCCGTCGACTGATTGAAGCAGGAACCCGCTTCGCGACAGTACACTACGACTGCGTCGACGGTTATAGCTGGGACTCACACCAGCACAGCAACGATGTGCGTGATCACCTGCTCCCCACACTTGACCAGGCACTCTCGGCACTCCTGGAAGACCTTGATGACCGCGGGATGCTGGACGAGACTCTGGTCGTCTGCGTGGGCGAGATGGGACGCACACCAAAGGCCAACGGCAACTGGGGACGAAATCACTGGAGCACCCTGTTTCCCGCAGTCCTTGCAGGAGCAGGCGTGCATCGCGGCGGAGTTATCGGAGAAACCGATGGCGACGCAGCTTACGCCGTCACGCCTCCAGTGACTCCCGAGGACCTTGCAGCCACCATCTACTCCGCGTTGGGGATTGATCCGGAGTTCCGAATCCGCGACGCTCAGGGGCGTCCCGTTCCGCTAATCGAACATGGGACGGTCGTGGACGAACTGTTTACATAGACGTGCGTCTCACAGCGCAGGCAGAGGACGTTAAACACAGGAGCAGCCTGAACTGCGCCTCCCGTCTGATCACTGACAACCTAATCAGCAGTCATGAGTTCCGAGAATAAGGCAGCCGCGGAGGGAGTCTCCCCGGGAACAACCGCCGCATGTGGTGGGTTCTGATCCTGATCAGCGCTGCGTTGTTGCTCAACAACGCAGAAGGCATCGGCAAATGGCCGGGACTCCAGTCCGTCCAGCAGGAAGAAGCCGACCACTCACACGACTAGTGCACACTTGAGTCAAACATAACATCTTCTTGAGTCAAGACCCGAAGCATCACAGGACATTGCATCCGTCGACATAAGTCATTGGTCAGCCTTGCCTGTTGTTAGCCGAGACGCGTGAGCGTCCGGGCGAAACGCACCGTCTGGCCGCTCGTTGGCGCCCGAGGCCTCACGGCCTTCGGCTCACATGTACTTCATGCAGCAAG
>CAJWGB010000110.1 GCA_913031625.1 uncultured Planctomycetaceae bacterium
TTCGGCTAACCCCAGGTAGCCAAGCCCGGTGAAGAACAGGGTGGCGGCGCACAGCCAGATGAATCCGCGCAGGACATGCGCCCAGGGCTTGGCGGAATGCAGCCCGCTGCGCCCGCCAAGCCGCAGGACGATCAGCACGGCGAGCGGAAATGCAACGAGATTGCGGATGAACAGGATCTGGATCGCGGTGTAGTGCTCGGCCAGGGTCTTGGCCAGCGCGTCGTTGATGCTGCCCGACGGGTTGCGGCACCGCGGGACCGCGTGCGTTTTGCACAGGTGCGTGTGCGCGTCGACGAACGCGGGCCACAGCATGGAGCCCCGGGCGTCCAGCCGGCCCGTGCCCGGCAGGGGCGTCGGGTCGTGGATGGCCACGCCGGTTATCGTGCCGCCGGCGAGGGTCACGTCGCAGGACACCGCGCCCTCCGCGTCGGCGGCGGCTCGCAGGGACTCGTCGGTGAGGCATGCGAGTGGGACGGTCACGCGCCGAAGCACGAGCGTCTCCTCGCCGCCCTTGAGGGCATCGACGGCGGCCTTCCTGGGAAGCATCCGCGAAGTTGGATTGTGTTGCACTGACTGTTGTTACGCCCCGCCCGGTCTCGCGTTGACAAAAATGGCGCGTGACAGTTCCGTCTTTTCGCGCGAGGAAACGCCATGCCGTTGTCACTGGTGATGATGACAAGAGTATTCTCCAACTCGCCATGCTCCTGCAGCATCTTCAGCATGGTGTCGCAGTCACGATCGAAGCGATCAATCTCGAATGCGTAGTCCAGCAGGTCGCTTCGAATTTCCGGCGCGTCGGGCAGAAAGGCGGGAACCTCTGCATCGGCCAGTTTCTTTCCGGCATTAATTCCTGCGTCTTTGGTAAAGCCTCGATGAGCATCGTGACTTCCAAACCAAAAACAGAATGGCTGATTCTCGGGTCGTGCGTCGAGAAACTTCTTGAAGCCTGCAACGTATCCGCCGCGACCTCCGTACGTCCTGCCAGCCGGGTTCTCCGTCCGTCCGTTCTTCTTGAAGTTGCCGGGGCCCCACGCTTTGCCCGTTGATCCACAGAAGTAGCCGGCGTCGCCCAGCACTTCGGGAAAGGTTCGATACTTCGTTTGGAAATAGCTTGCGTGTGTTCCGGCTTCCTCAATCATCCAGATATGGCGGCCCGTCAGCAACGCGGCGCGTGATGGGCTGCATCCGGGGGCCGCACAGAACGCATTGCGAAACAACGCGCCGGAGGCTGCCGTCCGATCAAAAGCGGGCGTGTGCACCATGCGACTTCCGTAGGCGCCTGCATGAGGAAACGACACGTCATCGCTGATGGCAATGAAGATATTGGGCGGTCGCTCACTGGACTCTGCACCGACGGCAGACGCCCAAAAACCGAACACGACAGGAATAAACAGGCAGAACCGACTCATAAAAACCTCCGGAAGCCGATGTTAGCTGCCTGTGGAAAAAAATCTATTGCCGTGGCGCGAGCGACGATGATGCTCGGTGGGAGTAAACTCCAATCACCATGCTGGAATTCAGATGTACCAAATGTGATGAAGTCCATGAGGGCGTGCCGACCTTTGGCTGGAACGCTCCTGCTGTATCTCCAGATTCCTGAAGAAGAGCGAGAACAGCGCTGTCTGCCCGGGTCTGACGACTGCATCATCGACGAACAGTATTTCTTCGTTCGGGGCTGTATCGACATCCCGGTCTCCGGACAGAATGATGTTTTCACGTGGGGCGTCTGAGTATCGCTCAGCAGGGAAAGCCACGTGGAGTGGGGAAGGCATCTCAAGTGAACGACTCATTGAGATTCATTCACTGATGACCCACGGTCCCGAAGACGAGTGACCTGCGGTTTTCGGCGTTCTCCAACAGTTCTTCTGACTTCACCGTGACACAATGTGATTAAAAGAGGTTGAACCCGGGGCGAGGATTCCGGAGGATTGCAGCTTATGGTCCCATGCGAATCTGTGGATAGACAAGCCCTGACGTTTGAAGGCAGACAATCGGTGAGGCGCACACCCGCGAAAAGATGGCTGAAACCCTTCCTGAAGATCGAAGACGGAGCAACCGGAGTGCTGAAGAAGAAACTCAGACCGGTTTTCGGATGGACTCTGATGGCTGTCGTCATGCTGACGTGCGTCAGCACACAGGCCGGAGATGACATCAGCGTCCCGTCAGAGGTTGTTGGAATCCTGAATGAGTCCTGCGTGAGCTGCCACGGCGCTGATCAAACGGAAGGTGACATTCGGCTGGATGCCATCGCAGGACTGAAGCTTGAGAACCGTCTGGATGTGCTCAATCGAGCCCTTGAGAAGACGTGGTTTCAACAAATGCCACCAGAGGACGCGGATCCTCTGAGTGATGAGCACCGGCAGGTCCTCACGACGTGGTTGAAATCCGAGCTCCGAAAACACAATGCGTCAAAACTCGAAGAGAAGCTGCAACGTCCGGAATACGGCAACTACGTTGACCATGACGCCCTGTTTTCCGGGGAGCACGCAGAGCTGCCAGGGTTCACATGGGACCGCCGCTGGCTGATCAGTGAATTTATCTTTGATGCCAGATTCAATCGCATTCTGAATCACCAGGTTCATAAGACGATCGACGGCAGGCGACAGTATGTCATTGGCGACAACAATCGTCGCGCCAACCTGACCAATCCGTTTCTGCTGCCAACGAACTCGGGCGTACGCTACTACGCGAACGAAACTCTGAACGGAGGCCATCTGCTGACAATGATCATGAACGCGCGGGAAGCAGCAGATTACATGATCTATCTGACCACTCGTGACCGACGCTATCTGCCGGCCATCGGCGAAATGATGTCGCAGGAATGGGAACATGACAAGATCCTCGCGACACGTGAGAACTTCCTCAAGACGCACATCGCACGGGTACTGCAGGATCTGTACGGGAATGAACACGAGTCTCTGCTGCCCGCATTTATTCCTGTCAAAGTGAAGCCACTGAATTCGGGTGACGGAACTGCAACCAAGAAGGCGCCGTTCCATGCCGCCAACCCTGGTAATCAGGAATTGGTGCTGATCTTCCGAACGATGAGACGAAACGAACAAGAAGGCCAGCCGGACGAAGAACTCATCCGCCGGTGTGAACGAGAGTGGTTCAATTTTGGAGACGACGAACGTCGAATTCAGGCACGCGTGACATTCCTGACAAACTACATGCAGGAATGGCGTGACGTGATTAAACAGCACCGCTACGCGGAGAGAAACAAACCTCACGTTTTCCGACCGCCAGGCGACGAAGAAATGGCGACGATTTCTGCGACGATTCGCCAGCATCGGAAACAGGGCGACCGTTTTACGACCGTCATCAATGGGTGCCTGAACCAGTGGCGACACGAATTCCGTCTGGAGCGAACGAAAGCCGGACCACCGTCACAGGAATTGACAGAGGCACTCGTCAACCAGCTGTTCCTGAAGATCCTTGAACGCCCACCAACCACAGACGAATCCGTGAAGTTCACAGCGCTCACGCAGTCGTTCGTTGCCGGTATGGAGCGTCAACAGGCAATCGAGAAACTGATTCAGACAATCATTCTGCGGTCCGATTTCGTGTACCGGTCTGAATTCGGCGATGGAGAGGCGGATGAACATGGCCGACGCATGATGGCTCCACGAGACGCAGCCTATGCGATCGCGCTGGCCCTGACTGACAGTAGTCCCGATGACGAATTGCGAAAGGCCGTTGAAGAAGGACGGCTGAAAACACGTGAGGACTACCGCCGCGAAGTCACTCGGCTACTGAATAATCGCACGCAATGGTATGTGATTGATGAAGCTGTGCAGCGAATTCAGCTCACGGCAAGCGTGACCAACACTCCTATTCGAAAGCTGAGATTCTTCCGGGAATTCTTCGGCTACCCTCTGATGTTACCCATCTTCAAAGACAACAAGCGATTTGGAGGAAATTACGATAACGCCAAGGGGCGGCTGGTTGGTGAGGCTGACCGACTCGTCGACCACATTCTGCAACAGGACCAGAATGTGATTGAGAAACTCCTGACGACAGAAGACTTCTATGTCTTTCACTCGGGCAACAATGATGCCATGACGGCATCGTCCGACCGGATTCGCCGCATCTACGAATACTTCAAAGACATGGACTGGCAGAACTTCGAGACAGCAGATCTGCTTAAGCACACGGAGTTTCTCGCGGAAGTCAAAATGAGAGGCGTGAATGTCGAGCAACTCGCAACGTCCGGCAGAAGAAACTCCATTCGGGAGTTCAAAACGGCCATGACGAGCTTTACGCTGCGTTTCGACAAAGGTCAGTCTGCCGCTGCTCCTTACGTCTCTTTCCCGGCTCACGGACCATACAACGCATCAACTCGAACGG
This sequence comes from uncultured Planctomycetaceae bacterium, assembly GCA_913031625.1. Lineage (GTDB taxonomy): Bacteria > Planctomycetota > Planctomycetia > Planctomycetales > Planctomycetaceae > Fuerstiella. The sequence goes on from CAJWGB010000110.1 coordinate 4,348, forward strand.
GCATGCAGTTGAGGTCTCCGGAAGTCGCCAAGTTCTTCAACATTCGGCTCGACGACTGGAACTACCCCTCAGTGCAGCCGGCACCGGTCGACAACCGAAAGGGCATGTTAACTCATCCCGCATGGCTGATCGCTCATGCTCAGAACACCGAAACGGATCCGGTCAAACGCGGTAAGTGGATTCGGGAAAAGCTGCTGGCAGGCACTGTGCCCGATCTTCCGGTCACCGTCGATGCGGTCATCCCCGAAGATCATCACAGGACACTGCGACAGCGGCTTGAGAAGAAGACAGGGCAGGACTACTGCTGGAAATGCCATCAGCATATGAATCCACTCGGACTTGCGTTTGAGGTATACGATGACTTCGGTCGATACCGAACAAAGGAATCCCTTGAACACCCGGACAACCTGCTCGAAAAAGGACCGGATAAGGCGGCCGTCCACGTCGACCTCAGGGATACCTATAAGACGCTGCCGGTTAATGCTCGAGGAGTACTTGACGGCTCGGGAATGGACGAACTTGACGGGGAAGTTACCGATGCAATTGACCTCATCGACCGCATGGCCAGAGCACCTCGCGTGCGTCAGTCAGTGATCAGGCATGCCTTCCGCTACTTCATGGGCCGGAATGAAATGCTGTCGGATTCAAAGACACTCATCGACGCCGACAACGCCTATCTCAACAGTCAGGGCAGCTTTGACGCAGTCATCGTTTCGCTGCTGACCTCAGATTCCTTCATCTATCGAAAAACGCAGACGGACTAGCCTGATGACAAACCGAAGATCCTTCCTGAAGACTTCCGCCGGCACCGCCGGTTTGCTCGGGCTTGGCAGCATTGTCAGCCCTCTGCATGCAGAGCGAGCCGACAGTGGGGCGCCGCGACGATTTGTGTTTATTCGGAAGTCGAATGGAGTCCGCCCAAAGGAAGTCGCCCTGCCCACCTTTAGTCAGCAGGACAAGTCTCTGGACGAAAAGAAAGAGCCGCTGGTTGCTCACCTGGAGAATCATGAGCTTCCTGAATGGCTGAACGGACTTGAGCAACACAAACAGCATCTGGCCATTCTGCAGGGACTGTCCTGCAAGATGAGTGAAAACGGACACTGGTCGTATTCATCCGTGATGGGGGCCTATAAGTCCGGGCGTAACTCCCTGAGCGGCATCAAGCGGGCCACCATCGACTTTGAGCTTGCGAAACTGTTCCCGTCACCGTTTGGCCATGTGGAGCTTTCCCTCACCGGCAACTACGCCAGTTTCAGAACGGGAATCATTGCCGGATATTCCGCGCCAGCACCGCACCAGCGGAACTACTGCTATGCCGACCCCCAGACTGCCTACAACGAGCTGTTCAAATCAGTCACTGACGCAGGCGCTGTAGATTCAGAGAACCAGATGCTCAGGTTTCTCCAGGAAGACGAAACGTTCAAGGCGGCCGTTCTGAAAGGGCATGAACGACTGAAGCTCAGCAACCACATCCAGTCGATCGAGTCGATTCGCGAGCGAAATCAAAAGGTCGAGAAGCTGTCAGCCGTCGTCGCCAAACATCTGCCAAAGATCGACGCTGTTCACGAAAACGGAGGCATGAATGCCAGCACGCCGGAAAAGCAAACTGCATTCACCGACATCCTTGTGGCGGCTCTTGTGACCGGACTGACTAATGTGATCACTTATACCATCGATGAACTTTCCACACCGATCAAAGGTCTTCCCGGCAATGAAGGCGATCACATCTCCATCCATGAACTCGGGCACAACGGTGGCTACAGCGGAGTCTCAGCAGATGCAATCCGAGAAAAGATTCGCGTCGGCCACATCGAGCAGGTCAACACGATCGTCGAACGTCTCAAGGCCGTGCCGGAAGGGAAGGGCACCATGTTCGACAACACCGTGATCCTGTATTTCCCTGAAAACGGCGAAGGTCATCACAGCTGGGGAACGGAGGCACCCTTCATCGTACTTGCCGGAGACAACTGCAACCTTGACATGACAGGACGCTATATCCGGCTACCGTATCACGGTAATGAAGGTCACAAGACGATCGGCAACTGGTACACCACACTGCTGAATGCCTACGGTAATCCGATCGAGCACTACGGCGATCCGGACATCGAGATGGCGCGTAAGAAACTCGATCAGACCGGCGCCATCCAGCAGCTGATGAGCTGAGACTGACAAAACAGCCAGTGCGATTTCACCCTGGAGGACACAGAGTATGTCAGGGACTGCAGAAGACCACCTCTGCCATCTTTCCGCTGTGTCACTCTGTGGTTATTTTTAGAAAGCGCATGAAAACGGGGTGGAAAAAACTCTCCACCCCGTCGTCGTTTCAGTCTACGCTGAAGATTACTCTTCTGAGTCGCCACCTTCTTCACCGGAACCAACAGCAACTGTTTTTTCCGGCTCAGCAGCTTCTTCCTGCGGGGGAGCTTCTTCCTCACAGTACTCGCTGATGAACTTCAGCTGTTTCTGATCGCCGACCTCGACGAGATTGACGTTGATTACGTTCTTGCCTTCGAAGGTTCCGCGAAGCAGCTCTTCGGCCAGCGGGTCTTCGATATACCGTTCGACACTGCGTCGCAGTGGACGAGCACCGTAATCGAGGCCGTCGTCGCTTTCGCCTTTGTCGATGATGAAGCCACGAGCTTCGTCAGACAGGATCATCTTCAGACCCTTATCCTGCAGTCGCTTGTACACTTTGTTCAGCTCGATATCGACGATCTCCATCAACTCGACTCGAGTCAGCTTGCGGAAGACGACGACTTCATCCAGACGTCCGAGGAACTCAGGCTTGAACTGTTTCTGCAGCTCGTGCATCAGGTGAGTTTTCATCTCGTCGTAAGAGCGTTTGTCGTCAGCAGACCGCAGTGTGTGCAGTCCCATGCTGCCGCCGTGAGCCATCTTATTGGCACCAGCATTGGTGGTCATAATCAGGACAACGTTCTTGAAGTCGACTGTTCGACCGAAGCTGTCGGTCAGGTGACCTTCTTCCATAATCTGCAGGAGCATGTTGAAGACGTCCGGGTGAGCCTTCTCAATTTCGTCCAGCAGGACAACGGCATAAGGTCGTCGTCGAATCTTCTCGGTCAGCTGTCCGCCTTCTTCAAATCCGACGTATCCAGGAGGAGCACCCACCAGTCGACTGACGTTGTGTTTCTCCATGTACTCAGACATGTCGAGCTGAATCAGGGAGTCTTCTTCGCCAAACATGAATTCAGCAAGCGTCTTGGCCAGCAGGGTCTTACCGACACCCGTTGGACCAGAGAACAGGAATGCTCCGGTCGGTCGTTTTGGATCCTTCAATCCACTACGACTTCGGCGAACAGCCTTACAGACCTGAGTAATCGCTTCGTGCTGGCTGATGACTCGTTTGTGGAGTTCATCCTCCATCTGCAGCAGTCGAACAGTGTCTTCGCTCGAAAGTCGTGTCAGCGGAATGCCGGTGATCTTGGCGACGACCTCAGCAACGACTTCAGCATCAACAACGCCATCTGTCTGTTTGCTCTTTTCTCGCCACTCTTCGGTGAGTTCATCCTTCTTACGCCGAAGTTTGTCGGCCTGGTCACGTAGTGAAGCAGCCTTTTCAAACTTCTGTTCAGCGACAGCATCTTCCTTGGCCTGGTTGAGTCGCTGGATTTCGTCTTCAATTTCCTTCAGGTCCGGTGGGCGAACCATCGACTTAAGTCGCACGCGGGCACCGGATTCGTCGATGACATCGATCGCTTTGTCCGGCAGACAGCGAGAGGTGATATAGCGGTTGGACATTTCGACGGCAGCTTCCAGAGCATCGTCTGTAATCTGCACGCGGTGATGTTCTTCGTAACGTTCCCGCAGCCCCTTCAGGATTTCGACAGCCTGATCGGCGGATGGCGGGTTGACCATGACCGTCTGGAATCGTCGTTCCAGAGCCATGTCCTTTTCGATGTACTTTCGGTACTCGTCCAGAGTGGTTGCACCGATCACCTGCAGTTCACCTCGGCTCAGGGCAGGCTTCAGAACATTTGAAGCGTCGATCGCCCCCTCAGCACCACCGGCACCAACCAGTGTGTGAAGTTCGTCAATGAACAGAATTGTGTTCTTGGCACGTCGAACTTCGTTCATGACGGCCTTGATTCGTTCTTCGAACTGACCGCGGTACTTGGTACCGGCGACCATCATGGCAAGGTCCAGAACGATGATCCGGCGATCAGCCAGCAGGTCCGGGACAAGCCCGTCGACCACCATCTGAGCGAATCCTTCGACGATCGCTGTTTTACCAACCCCCGCTTCTCCGAGCAGGACCGGGTTATTCTTCTGACGTCGACAGAGAATCTGGATCACGCGTTCAATTTCGCGTTCGCGCCCGATCACTGGATCGAGTTTCTTCTGACGAGCAAGTTCCGTCAGGTCACGACCAAAACTATCGAGAGCCGGAGTCTTGCTGCGGCTGCTGCGCTGAGAACCCCCTTCCGGCCGCTCACCTGCTGCAGCGGCTTCGCCACCTTCCAGCGGATGTCCGAGCAGGTTCAGAACTTCGTCGCGAACATCGTCCAGCTTCATCCCCAGATTCATCAGAACCTGTGCGGCAACGCCTTCCTGTTCACGAAGCAAACCCAGCAGGAGGTGCTCCGTGCCGACGTAGTTATGGTTCAGGTTTCGAGCCTCCTCCATCGCATACTCGATCACCTTCTTGGCGCGAGGCGTCTGAGGCAGCTTGCCCATGGTGACCATGTCGGGTCCGGTCTGGACAATCTTCTCGACTTCAATGCGGATCTTTCGCAGGTCCACGTCGAGATTCTTGAGAACGTTTGCGGCGACTCCGGAGCCTTCCTTCACCAGACCGAGCAGAATGTGTTCGGTTCCGATGTATTCGTGGTTAAACCGCTGGGCTTCCTGATTGGCCAGCTGCATGACCTTGCGGGCTCGGTCAGTGAATCGCTCGTACATTCTTTGTTCCTTCTGGTCATCCCTCGTCTGTAAGGCTGCTCGGCAGCGCCCCGAACCAAACGAAGAACAATTTCTGAATAGAGTTTACTGTAGCGCGTCTCAGCACACCCGTAGCGAGTGATTATGGGTATGAGATGCTTTTAAACCAATCTCCCTATCGGTTACAACGACCCGAGTGACTCAATCAGTGGTGGCAGTCAGGGTCTCCAGGGCAAATAAAATCCCTGCTCGACATTCCTGACATAACCCATACTGAGTGAACGCAGCCAGTGTCAGTTTGACAGCTCGAGTCGCCGCCTCACCAGTACTGCGAATCGCGTGCCGGATTCTAGGCCTGACCAGATTTCGCGACAAGACAGCCCCTGGCAGAGAATTTGATCACGAAATCCCTCCGGATTCTGCTGGATCCGATCCAGCTGCAGGGGTTGGGGATTCCTGCAGACAATCAGCAAAAACCAGCAGAAGTTGGGCCTCCGCCACTCCGAACAAGTGTCCCCTTCGCCGCAGTCCCAGTGATTTGTGTGGTGCGTGACAACACGCAAAATTCAGCAGGATTCACTGAGGATCCCAGTTTCGGCCTGGGACATGCTGCCAAAAGCAATCAGAATGCAGCCAAATGATGCTTCAGACATCCCAGGAATCTGTCCTTGACCTCTCCGTTCACACGTCCGACTGACACCCCCGCCGTCCAGCGTCTTTTTGCTCACGCAGCTCAGTTCGCCAATGATGGGCAGCTGCCTGCGTGGTTCCTGCTTACGGTTCTTGAGGACGAGTCACTTGGTGGAGAAATGCTTCGGAACGCTGGTCTCACCTCGGAACGCGTCCGTGCAGCCATGCCGGAGTTGCTCGATGAGCCAGTTCCTGCGACTGATGAAGCCGCTCCTCTGCCCGACTGGCTGACAAAGATCTTTGACCGCGCCAGGCTCCTTGCCCGTCACGATCCGGAGGAGTCCAGCCTGACAAGCATTCACCTGGCCCGCGCACTGATCGAAACAGACAGTCCGGTCCGTGAACTTCTGAACGCAACCGGAATTCGGTTTGAAACCGCTCCAAATCAAATCGTGCAACCACTTACGGTCAACTTCAACCTTAAAGCAGAAGAGACCCTCGCGGTTACAGCAACTGATGAAAGCTCAGCAAACGTCCTCACGCTTATTGACGCCAACCTGAATCGCGCGCGCGAAGGGATGCGGGTTCTTGAAGACTACGCAAGGTTCGCGATTCACGTTCAGTCGACGGCAACGCAGCTAAAACAAATGCGGCATCGACTGGTGGAAGCCGAATACCAGCTGATTCAACAGGGACAGTCACTACTCGGTGCGCGTGATGTGGCGCGAGATCAGGGGACTTCCGTGACGACTGCCGGAGAGCAAAACAGAGAGGGTCTTCAGTCACTGCTCACCGCCAACTCGCGACGTGTCCAGGAGTCACTGAGATCGCTGGAGGAATTCGGGAAGCTGATCTCCCCAGGCTTTAGCGCAATCATGAAGCAGCTGCGATATCAGGCCTATGATGTTGAACAACAGCTGTCCCATACTTCTCCCGAGATTTGTAACGATCGCTCTCAACAACTTGGAAACGCACAGGTCTACATACTGCTGACCGAGTCACTGTGTGCGTTGCCATGGAAGCAGACGCTCGATCAGATTTTGTCCGCTGATGCAGACATCGTTCAACTCCGCGAAAAACATCTCAGTCACACAGAACTGGAACGCCGCGCTCGTTATTTCGCAGATGCCTGCCGCAATGCAGATGTGCTTTCCATCATCAATGACAACTCAGGGGTTGCCGCGAAATGCGACGCTGATGGTGTCCACATCGGACAGGACGACGAGTCTCCGGAGTCTGCTCGAGCTGCAATTGGCCCCGATCGACTTCTTGGAATCTCCACTCACAACAGTGAGCAACTGGTAACGGCAGGCCGGTTCGCAGATTACGTCGGTGTGGGGCCCGTGTTTTCGACAAGCACTAAAACGTTCGCAGAATATGCGGGCCTCGAATTCGTACAGACTGCCAGCAGCACGGCAACGGTTCCCTGGTTTGCCATCGGTGGAATCAATTCAGAAAACCTCAAACAGCTCTGTGAGTCCGGGGCGTCTCGGGTCGCCGTTTCGGGGGCAGTCATCGGAACAGAAACTCCGGGTGAATCAGTCGCCCGACTCAAGAGTGCCCTTGCCCCTCACGCATCGAAGGCGTCTGTTTCATGAGTACCAGAATCCAGCTCCTTGCTGTCGAAAGCCTGACACCCGGAGAAACAGCCGAAGTTGTCGCCGAAGGCCGCATCTTTGCCGTTTACAACGTCGACGGTGAATTCCGAGTGATCGACGGCATCTGCGCTCACGCCGGCGGTCCCCTGGGAAAAGGAACGCTGGATGGCAACATCGTCACCTGTCCGTGGCACGGCTGGCAATACGATGTGGAGTCCGGACAAAACTGCCTGACAGAATCCATCTGTCAGACATCATGGCCTGTCGAAATCGAGAACGGACATGTCACAATCGAGTTGCCGTGATATTTAGACAAAGAGACCAACCAGACATGCTCCTGGGTGATACAAGCCCGCAGCGCCACAAAAAACTGCATCCGTCGGCGTAAGTCATTTGGCAGCTTTGCTTATTGTAAGCCGAGACGCGTAAGCGGCCGGGTGAACGAACCGTCTGGCCGCTCGTTGGCACCCGAGGCCTCACGGCCTTCGGCTCACATGTACTTCATGCAGCAAGGCTAATTGTGGCAACAAGTTACTACGACGGAAGGAATTTCCTGGCCAGCAAGGGAGCGAATCCCTTCCTGACGCGGGGAACGCTCATTTCTTTCGCCGTGGTGACCGCTGGCGGATGTAGTCTTCAGGAGCAAACGGTGTCGAGCGACGATTGGTCCACACGCCCTCGTCAGTATCACCGTAAAACACCTTCGTCTTCTGAAACAGCTCCTGCATGTCTGCCAGCCGCTCAGCATGAGCAGGATCAATCGCCAGATTAGTCATCTCGTTCGGGTCTTTGGTCAGATCGTAGAGTTCCCAGAGGCTGCCTTTTTCCGCTTCATTGCGGGGACTGTCAAAGTGCAGAAGCTTGTGGGTATTCGTTCGAATCGCACTGTGCTGCGCGACTCCATGACCGCCGTCGATATAGCGATAATAGATCGTGCTTCTCCAGTTCTCCGGAGTCCTGCCGGCACTGGTCAGCAATGGCATCAGGCTGATACCGTGTACTTTCCAGTCGACTTTCAGTCCAGCCGCTTCCAGCAGCGTCGGAGCGTAGTCAATATTCTGCACCATTGCGGAACAACGAGTGTTCGGCTTCACCCTGCCAGGCCACCTGACAATCAGCGGCATCTTGAGCGACTCTTCGTAGGCCCAGCGTTTGTCGAACCAGCCGTGCTCGCCGAGGTAAAACCCCTGGTCAGCACAGTACACAACAATCGTATTCTCGGTGAGTTTCAACTCGTCGAGTTTGTCCAGTACTCGGCCAACGCTGCGATCCACTCCGGCGACACACCGCAGATAATTCTTCATGTAACGCTGATACTTCCAGCGTACGAGTTCGCTACCAACGGGTGGGTCTTTCAGAAAAGCCGTGTTTTCGTCTGCAAACGCAGCAACGTAATCTTTGCGCTGCTGTTCTGTAAGCCGCCCCAGAACACTGGCTGCCTCATTCCCTTTGAATAGCATCAGGTCAGACGACATCCGCATGTGACCATCGATTCCCATTTTGTGATTGGACGCAGCCACTCGTCCTTCGTAATTGTCGAAGAGCGAATCGGGTTCAGGCAGAGTGAGGTTCTGGTAGAGTTCGAGGTCCTGGATGCTGGGCTTCCAGTTGCGATGAGGAGCCTTGTGCTGCAGCAGCAGTGCAAACGGTTTTCTGCCGTCCTGTTTCCCAAGCCAGTCGAGGGCGAGGTCAGTGATGACTTCCGTAGAGTGCCCTTCGATACGACGGCTGCCGGAGGGCCCAAACAGCTCCGGGTTGTAGTAGTTTCCCTGCCCACTGAAGACTTCCCATGTGTCAAAACCAACTGGCTTGGTCTTCATATGCCACTTGCCAAAAATTGCTGTGGAATATCCCGATTGATTCAGTTTCTTTGGCCATGTGGGGCGTTTTGGGTCAAGGCCACCACTGAGATTGACAATCCCATTCCTGTGGCTGTGCAATCCCGTCATAACGGTAGCGCGAGAAGGAGTGCAGATGCTGTTTCCACAGAAGCTGTTCTCAAACAGCATTCCGGAACTCGCAAGTCGATCAAGATTAGGAGTCGGCGGCAGATCGAGTCCATATCGGTAAGCTGAAATCGCCTGACAAGTCAGGTCATCGCTGAACAAAAAGACGATGTTGGGGCGTTGTTCTTCTGCCACAGCACGAGCAGCAAGCAGCGTGAAGACGATCAGCAGGCGGGTGGTGATCCGGGACATGGCACATTCCATTTCAGAGAGAGCATCAACAGCACAGGCCCTGCCATGTTAATGAGGTCAAAGTCCCGGAATGACCGGCAGGACGCGGAATTCTGGCGAATTCTACTATGGCGTCTGTTGGCGCCACGTTGAAAACAGAAGTCGGAATGCAGGCGAGAACTTTTCCGGCGACTCATTCAGTTCGGCAGAGATCTCATCCGGAGTCAGCCAGCGGGTGTCCGCAATCTCACCAGGGTCGGGAGCAACTTCATCATCCGACTCTGCTGTGTAAAGCCATGTGAATTCATGACACGTGTCCGCACACGCGGCGAACTTCCGAGCAGCATTAAGTTCGGCGCGGACGCCCAGTTCTTCCAGCAGTTCACGAGGGGCCGTCTCGTCGTACGACTCACCGGCTGAAACATGCCCGGATGCTGACGACGTCCAGACAGAAGGAAACTCCACTTTGCTGCCGGACCGCAGGTGAATCAACATCCGGCCGTCGGAACGAAACAGAAACACGTGGACGGCGCGATGCCGCAGCTTGCGACGATGCACTTCACTGCGTGGAAGCTGACCAAGAACGCAGTCATTCTCATCAACGACGTCAAACTGTTCTTCCATCAGGTGGCTTACAGTTTCGGCAGCAGGGGACGAAGACGTTCCCGTCGTTCCGGATTCCAGTTATGGTCAAAAATACTGAATCCGAAGCCATCCTGCTTCTCTCGTTCGGCGCGTCTGGCCCACGGAGTACCCGGATGATCCTGAATGACTTTGTCGAGCATTTCGATGGTCAGCTTTTCCTGTTCAGCAACCATCTGAATGTACTCATCCCGAGTCTTCTTGATGTTAAACGCCGCACTCAACCGCTGATACTGAGCTTCGTCCGGAACCATCGTTTGCCGATTGCGCCGAAAACTCCAGACATTGGAGTTGGCGTTCTTTGGCGCCGGCATGTTGTTCACATGGTTGTCCATGTAAAGCAGGTACTGGAACAGTCGCAGGCGGAACATGTGCAGCTGAGCGTCTGCAAGGTCGTACCCGGCTCGCCAGCGAGGATACTCCTCACCACGACGAAGATGTCGCACGCCGTCAAGCATTCCAATGGCTTCATCAACCAACAGCATCGCCTTGGCGGCTTTCACAACCTGACGCGCTGCTTCCTGCCTGAACGGTACCGGCTGCAGGGGGAAATGTTCACGGCGAATGTTCAACTCACGATCGTATGTCTTAAACAACAGATCGTTTTTGGTTGGATTCAGACGTGCAATGACCCGCCACAGCGTTTCACGAAACTGACTGGTCGAACGTTCCTGAACGTACACCGGACGCTCAAGTAGCAACGGCCGATACTCCCGAACAGCCAGAAAATCGTATTTGCGTTGATCAATGTCTCGTCCCACAAGGTCTTTTTCTTCACCGGGCAGGACAAAGAAAATGCCTCCTGTTTCACGAGCCATTCGCACCTGTTCGTAGGGGCCAAAGCCTGCCGACTGACCGTCCCAGCGGCCGTGCAGTCCATCCCACTGCAGACATTCCGGATAAGCAGTTTCGGGGCCGCGCCTGATTGGCAGCCAGAACGCCTCATCCTGCATTGTGACCTGATCCGTCAGGACGACCCGCTGACGAGCAGTTGTATAGCCAAACATGCTTTCGCGACCGAGGAAGTAAATCGGAGCCTTTGCGGTGCGAGCCGCCTTAACGGCCTCCTCCACATAGTCACCATCATCACCGGACTCATCAGACACCACGATGACAGCGATCTTGCGAGAACGAGCATTCACACGATGGCGACGGATAATTTCAGCGATGGACCGACACATGTTCTCTTCGCCTGTCACATCCTCCTGAATCCGATCAATGGCTTCCTTGACCAGCTCCGGTTTGTATTCCGGCTTTCGAGTGTGTTCGTGAATCGTCTGACCATAACTCGCGACAACAGTCAGCAGCTGGTCATTCTTCTTTCGCAGTCGTTTGTCCTGCTCGACAACGATTCCAAGTTCATCGTAAACGCGGAGGTAGTTTTCGCGGATCTCTTTTCGGTCGTCGACCAGACTTCCGGATTCGTCAAACAGCCAGATGACGAGAACCTTGTCCTGTCGCATCATGCGAATGATTTCCTGAGTGATGATACCCATAGCCTGTCCGTAGCCTTCGACCATGGCTCCAATCTCACCTGTAACTTCACCTTCGCCGAGCTCCGCAACCAGAACCTCATCGGAGAAATTCATAGTCTCGATTCGAGGAGCATCAACCGTGGTCTCATTAAGGACATTTGCCTTCTGCAGTGTCACTGGCGTCGAAGCCGGCTGAGCGGCGGCTCCGGTGGCCGTTGACGGGGTGCCGCCCTGGACAACGTTCAATGTCTCCGCCGGCTTGGTATCAAGCTGCAGCTGTTTTTCGATCTCTTCTCGTGGCGTATCCTCGGAGAAGACCGACTCGAGAAGAAGGTCCGTGGTGGCAGCCGGGATGATCATCGGGATCATCATCAGAACACCAAAGATCGCCACGTGCACCACAAGGGAAACAACAAGGGATGGGGCGTTCTTTGCAAACGAGGATGGACTCTTGGCTAGTTCCTGCATGTTTCCATCCTGACTGAGGTGTGAAAATGCGATCCACGCGGACACTGCCTGATACAGTGTTCAAATGTTGACGACTGTCAAAAACAAGGGAATCCTGCCATTTTGAGGGTGGAGGCCCTGTCGTTCAAGCTTGATCCTGCAAACATGGACCCTTTAAAGACCACCGGCAGGCGATTCTGAGCAAAATCACTGGAATTCCGCACTAATCGGCGATGACCATGGGCAAGTGTACCCGGCTCGTCGACAAAAAACTTCAATTTGCAAGACCGTCCGCCCTGACGGCGTCCGGGATCACGTGAGAGAAAGCTACGCTCCGCTGAATTCCACCGAACAGCACAGAGAAAGTGACATGGCCACAACCACAAATTCCGGATCTCTCAACGTCGATGAAGCGGTTCGTGATCGTTATGGGGCCGCAGCGGAAGCTGCGGAACCGGCTCTGTGCTGTCCTGTCTCTTACGACGCGCAATATCTGAAAATCATTCCGGAAGAAATCATTGAACGAGACTACGGATGCGGTGATCCGTCCAGACACCTGCAGCCGGGGGACCATGTGCTCGATCTTGGTTCAGGGGGTGGGAAAATCTGCTACATCGCTTCGCAGGTCGTCGGAGAGGAAGGAAGTGTGACGGGCGTTGACGTCAACGACCAGATGCTGGAACTGGCGCGGCAATATCAAGGTGAAGTAGCCGACAGCATCGGCTACCAAAATACGTCATTCCGTAAGGGACGAATTCAGGACCTGCAACTGGACCTCGAACAGTTCGAGACATGGCTACAGGAGAATCCGGTCCAGTCGTCTGCGGACTGGCTGGCTGCAGACGAAGCTGCTGCAAAGATGCGCAGTGAGTCTCCAATGATCGCCAGCGACAGCATGGATGCCGTTGTCTCTAACTGCGTCCTCAACCTTGTTCGCAACGAGGATCGTCATCAACTGTTTGCCGAGGTCTTCCGAGTCCTCAAGCGGGGCGGCCGCGCGATCATCAGTGATATTGTCAGCGACGAAGAAGTACCTGAGCACCTGCAGAATGATGCGAACCTCTGGAGCGGCTGCATTAGCGGCGCATTTCGAGAAGACCAGTTTCTGAAAGCTTTTGAAGACGCCGGGTTCTATGGTCTGGAGATCGTCAGTCGCCAGGAAGAGGCATGGGCTGTCGTTGAAGGAATTGAATTTCGGAGCCTGACCGTTCGCGCATGGAAGGGAAAAGAAGGTCCGTGCATGGATCATAATCAGGCCGTAATCTACAACGGCCCATGGAAAGCAGTGATTGATGACGACGGCCACAAACTCCTGCGAGGGCAGCGAATGGCAGTCTGTGAGAAGACGTTCAACATCTACAACAGTGGTCCGTACGCTGAACAAATCACCTCCATCCATCCAACAGAAGAAGTCAATTCCGAGAATGCTGTGCAGTTTGATTGCCACAGAACTCTCATTCGCCCTGCATCTGAATCGAAACAGAGCAGTCAGCCCATGTTAAATGTGTTGCCCGGTGGCGACTGCTGCGGGGACACCGGTTGCTGCTGAACACAGATAGCTGTTGCCTCAACAGGCGGCTGATGGGTGTCGTGGACTTCGCCAGTCCCAGTGGCCGGGTATGCCAGCAACGAAAAACCGATCTGTTGGACCTCACGCAGCAGGCTTGTGTCTGCTTCCTGTTCCCTTAGCGCATGAGAGAACCGGGTCCCCTCAGACAAAGGAACCCGGTTCACTCGGAAATGGTTCATGCGAACTATTTGGCCAGCCAGGAGGCAAGGGTCTCAGACGGCGATTCGGTTTCTGTCGTCGGAGTCAGATTCTTCTTCGCCACACTTGCGAGCCGTGCCACGTATTCCATCGTGCTCTGGAGGGCGTCCGGAGTCGCCGTCGCATCCACCTTGCTGCAGTAGATAACGAGATACTGCCCGGCCTGATTTCGCTCGATGGTCCATGCTCCCAGCTTTGTCCGGGCACTCTGCTGCATCAGATGAAGCAACGTTGTGGCAGACGGTGCTTCATCAAGGACGGCTGCCAGCGACCAGACTCGCCGGACATCCGTTCGATCAAAGTACTCAATCTCCTTTGTCACAAAGACGACCTGCTCAGGACGCTCATCCTGTTTGATCGAAGCTTTAAAGTGCCCGGACTCATGTTTTGACGCAGTCAGCTCCGTCTTCTCCAGCACTTCCTCGATCGGGCGAGGAGCAGGCTTCCAGTCACTATCCATGAAGGCCCGCACTTCAGAGATATCGACGTTGTAACTGACGAGTCTGGCTTTGGGAGAAATAGACTGTGCGATGCCAATCAGTTCGGTGTTGCGCGGGACCCAAGCGCTCTTCGGGATTCGGGCGCCTTCAT
>CAJWGB010000111.1 GCA_913031625.1 uncultured Planctomycetaceae bacterium
GTTGTGATCGCCTGCTCCAACTACATCGCCCTCCTGTGGGTAAGTCGCTGGGATCAAATCTGCCATTACTGTTCCATCGAGATCACCCTTGTCCATCAGCCTAACGTTTGTTCCGTTCCAGTAGCACGGGCCGTCATTAAATGACTCTCCCAATCGAGCACCGTTGTACAGATCCGGAGTCAGCGGGTCGCTTCCATTGAGCGTCAAAATTGCTTCATCTGCATCACCAGGAGCAGCATCTGCCAGCAGAGAGACATTGCTTGTCGGAATCTCGGAAGTCGCCATCATCGACCATCGCAGTGGTCCCTGTGAGAACGGATAGTCTTTACAGTCTTTAGCAGCAACTCCACCGCTGACTGGATCGATCAGTACGCCACCACGAACCATGTGCCAGCTTGACGCGTAGTTAGTGTTGTAGCCCTGGTTGATAAAGTTCTGCACCACTGCGTCCTGGTTGCCAGCGTGGCTCCAGGTGTAAGTTCCCGGTGTAGATATGTCCAGGTTGCCATCAGCAACGGATGCGGCAATGAATTCTCCCTTGCCCCAACGGTCAGTCGGAGCGTCTGAACCGTCCGAGGTTGCCAGAGAACCCAGCATGTCATTCAGTTTTTCCAGTCCCTTAATTGGATTGGAGGGGCAAAGCATGTTGCCAGGATTACCAGCGTTCATGCTGATCACGTCCGCAACCCAACCATACTGAGTTGGGTCACCGTCACGACCGAGGTCGTAGGCACCTGTACACAATCGCCCGGACTTGTCATTTTCGGAGAATGCATACAGAGCAGTGCCAAAGTTCTTCAGGTTGTTCTTGCATTGCGTACTGCGAGCAGCTTCGCGTGCGGATTGAATTGCCGGCAGAACCAGAGCCATCAGGATGGCAATGATGCTGATCACGACCAGCAGTTCGATGAGTGTGAAACCACGACGTTGTGGTTTTCGAGGGGTGTTCTTTTTCACGACTGGTTAGCCTTTCCTGTGAAAAAAAGAAGAGAGAGAAACTTAAAGTCGGAGGAGGCCCCGAATCTGTTTTTTTGAGCGACAGACACCTTTAACAGCCAGTGGGAATCTTTCAGAAGGGATTGAAGACCCCGTGAATCCTGCATAAACAATTGGTGAACCTCTGTTTTCGCTGCTTCGAGCAGAATTGCTGTCTGCTGTGGCAGCGAATGATCATTCCGGGGATTAAGCGATTGTTAAGATGTAGTAAAAGTTGTGAGTGGTTTGCAGAAGCGGGCTCTGCCGGGACGCTCGACAGCGGTCGCGGAAGGTGGACCATGCGGGAATTCTTGCGGCATCGTGAATCTGCTAGACTCTCAAACCATGCCCTCTCCTCTCCTTAAACGGCTGCTGTGGAATGAAAGGTTCCAGAATTGTTTTTGTGCTGCTCCTCCTGCTGAACGGAGCGCTGGCAGTCGTCAATTTCCTGCCGCAGCCGGAAGTCACTATCCCGACTCTGGACGACGGAATTCCGGAGGTGAGTTCCTCAAACCGAATCACATGGGTGAAGGAAGATGTGACGCGTGGCGCGGTTCGTCCTCGAATATGCCATGTCCAGATTCTGGATTTTGACGGTGACGGTAACGCTGAAATCGTCGCTTGTGATGCCGTCCGAAATGCGGTTGTGGTGTGTCGGCGGAGTGGATCTGGCGAATGGACAGAAGAGCTTCTGGCAGAGAACCTAAAAACTCCCGCTCATGCGACCGTTACGGATATCGATGCCGATGGCGACTCGGATATTGTCGTCGCGATCCTGGGTGACCCGCTTCCCTCTGATGAACTGGTTGGGCAGGTCATTCTGCTGCGAAACAGCGACGGGCGGTACGAACAGGAGGTGCTGCTGGACGATGTTCGTCGAGTTGCAGATGTTCAACCCGGGGATCTTGATGGAGACGGTGACATCGATCTTGCCGTGGCTGTGTTTGGATATGCCCGCGGCGAAATCATCTGGCTGGAAAACAACACCGGTGAGTTTCGCGATCATCAGATCCTTTCGCGGCCGGGAGTCATCCATGTCCCGGTGAGGGACTTTGATGGGGACGGCGATCTGGATCTCGTGACGGTGGTCTCTCAGGATGAAGAGGAAGTCTGGGGGATGGAGAATGATGGCAAAGGAAACTTTGTCGCGAGACAGCTCTACTTCACGCATAACTTTGATGTTGGCAGCGGGGGATTGTCTGCCTGCGATCTGGATGGGGATGGCGACAGCGACCTGCTGCTGCCATGGGGCGATAATCTCGAATACGGGCACGGCTGGCCTCAGCCGTACCACGGCTGCGTTTGGCTCGAGAACACCGGAGACTGGAAGTTTACGGTCAGGCGGATCGCTCAGCTTGGTGGAACGTACGCTGCAGATACAGCTGACTTTGATGGTGACGGACATCTCGATGTTGTTTTGGTCAGCATGTCGAACAACTTCGTGAATCCTGACAATCCGAGCGTCGTCTGGCTCAGGAATGACGGGAAACAGAATTTTGAGACATGGCGTGTTGATCATCGCCCTGTCGAACTCATTACCGTGGCCAGTGGTGATCTGGATGGTGACGATCGTCCTGACATTGTTGCGGGGGGATTTCATATCCCGATGTCCGGACTCGACGGCTGCCGCCGCCTCACGGTGTGGCTGAATCATTCGGCGGAGGATGCTGATGATTAATCGAATCCTGTTGCTGGCTGCTGTGCTGCAGGCATCATGGTTGCTCTATGTCCAGACGCTGCCTGCCCCACCTGCATCTCTTCCAGCCGTTTCACTGGACGCAATCGAACCTGCCACGGCCGAGGAGATTCGGGTGATCCAGGAGGGTTTCCAGGGGACACCTATCGAGTGGCTGCAGCTCGCCGGGATCTACCGGACATGGGGACTGCTGCCAGAGTCTGCGTATTGTTACGCACAGATTTCGAGGGAAGACCTGCAGCCTAATGACTGGTACTACCTTGGGATCACGCTGAGTCGAATGGGGAGACTGACCGAGGCAGCCCCGATGTATAAAGAGGCGATCAGTCGCGGTTCGTCACTTGCGCCGCACTGCTGGCTGATGCTCGGAAGAGATGCCCTCCGAGCGGAGGAGCCGGAAAAGGCAGAAGCGTTTCTTAAAGAAGCGGGCAACCTTCCTGCAGCTGTCATCATGTTAACGCGACTCCTTATGCATGAAGGGCGGTCGGGCGAGGCGGTCCCGCTGCTTCAGTCGCTGCTGGAAGAATATCCCAATTCTCTGTCTGGGCATCAGAAGCTGGCGTGGGCGCATGAGCAACTCGGGCAGTTGGACAAATCTTATGAACACGAACTCAGGACACTTCGATCCTTTGATCGGTTTTCACCTCACGGAGTTGACCAGGAAGACGACAACGACCGTATGAAACTTCTGGGAGTTGCACGGCTGGTGACTGAATCACAAGCGGCTGCAGAGTTGAACGATCAGGGCAGAGCGATCGATCTGCTGACGCAGGCGCTGGACAGTTCATGGATTGAGCGGTTTGCTCTCCAGCTTGGCCAGATTCAGCTGGCGAGCGGAGACGCTGCCGCGGCTCAGGAAACTGCCCTGCGGTGCATCGAGAGCGACGGTGCGTCTGCAGAGTCCCTTTTGCTCCTCGGGCAGGCGCAGTTTACGGCCGGAGATACCTCGGCTGCTCAGCAATCCTGGGAACGGGCCTCCGAGTTACCCGCAAGTCGTGATGTGGCTGCCAATATGCGAGCCTTTGAACTCCTGGCAAAGCTACATGAATCGGAAGGTAACGAGCAACTGGCAACATGGCACAGCGCTCTTGCCAGCTGGCAGCGTGGGCGGCTTCTTTTTCGACAAAACGACCTCACCACAGCATTGAAAGAGTTTGAGGATGCCGTGGAAGGACTGCCTCAGCATGAGAATGCCCTGTTCATGCTCGGGGAAGTTCGCTTCGCTCTGGATGATGTTGAGGGAGCTGTCGGCGCATGGAAAACCTGCCTTCAGCATCACCCCAATTGCGGTCGAGCGCTGCAACGGCTGGAGCAGGTAGCCAGGTCTCAGTGATCCAAAGACGGGGCAGCGACACTCAGTTTTGATAGCGTATGTACCCACCACAGGAATCAAATACCGACAGAGATCGCTTATGAATCACTGTCGCGTCTCCGGGTGCGGTTCCCACACGACCCCTATGGCAGGTCAGATGAACCCATCAGGTAACGGTCAACCTCTCTGGCGCATCCTCGCCCTTCGTTGATGGCCCAGACCACAAGGCTCTGGCCTCGGCGACAGTCACCGGCGACAAATACGTTGTCAACGTTAGTCGTGTATTTGTCATGTTCGGCGGTGAACCATGACATGTTGCCACGTCCTTCGCGGATGTCGATCCCGAGTTGCTCTCCTGGCCCGTTATCAGGGCCAAGGAAGCCCATCGCCAGCAGCACAAGGTCGGCCGGGTACTCTTTTTCCGTGCCGGGAATCGGAGTAAACGGAGGCCCGCCTTCGGTGACTTTCTGCCAGTCAACCTGACAGGCTTTGAGTGACTTCACATTACCGTTTTCGTCACCGGTGAACTCGATCGTTGAGACACAGAATTCACGCGGGTCCTGTCCAAACTTCGCGGCAGCCTCTTCGTGGCCGTAATCGACTCGGAAGATTCGTGGCCACTGAGGCCATGGGTTGTTCGAGGGCCGTTCCATTGGCGGCCGTTCGACGATCTCGAAGTTCACGATGCTTTTGCAGCCGTGACGAACGGAGGTGCCAAGGCAGTCGGTTCCTGTGTCGCCACCACCGATGACGATGACGTGCTTGTCTTTGGCACTGATGTAGTTTCCGTCTTCGTGAGTCGAATCAAGCAGGCTCTTTGTGTTTGGACGCAGGAAGTCCATTGCGAAGTGGATGCCGTTCAGGTCGCGACCAGGCAGTGGCAGGTCGCGAGGGCGAGTGGCGCCGGTGGCGAGGACGACTGCATCGAAATCTTCCTTAAGTTTGTCCGCTGGAATGTCTGTTCCAATCGCTGTGTTCGTGGCGAAGGTGATGCCTTCTTCCTTCAGCAGATTGACGCGCCGCTCAACAACCTTTTCTTTGTCGAGCTTCATGTTGGGGATGCCATACATCAGCAGGCCGCCAATTCGATCGTCCCGTTCGTAGACGGTGACGAGATGGCCGGCTTTATTCAGCTGAGCCGCACAGGCCAGACCCGCAGGTCCTGATCCAACAACTGCCACTTTCTTTCCCGTGCGAACTTCCGGAGGTTCCGGAACCACCCAGCCCTGGTCGAACCCGTGATCAATGATGGAACACTCAATATTCTTGATCGTAACCGGTGGTTCATTGACGCCAAGGCAGCAGGAGCCTTCGCACGGGGCCGGGCAAACGCGACCGGTGAATTCCGGAAAGTTGTTCGTCAGGTGCAGGCGGTCCAGAGCTTCTCGCCACCGCCCCCGGTAGACCAGGTCATTCCATTCCGGAATCAGGTTATTCACAGGGCACCCGGCAGCCATGTTGGCCATGAGTTCGCCGGTGTGGCAGAACGGTACGCCACAATCCATGCAGCGTGCCCCCTGAGACTGAAGCTCACCGTCAGCCATATGATTGTGAAACTCGTTCCAGTCGAGAATTCGCAATAGCGGTTCCCGATCCGTGGGAATCTGTCGCTCAAACTCTTTGAAGCCGGTTGGCTTACCCATCTCAGTGCCTTCTTATGATTTGTCCCGCAGGACGATGATTCATTGCTGATGTGATGTCAGGTCAAACTGGTTACGCGCCCGCTGCTGCCTCTTCTTCAGCGATTTCCCTGAGAGCACGCTTAAAATCAGTTGGCATTACTTTGACAAACTGAGGCAGTGCGTTATCCCAGTTGTCAAGAATGCCGGCTGCCACATCCGAGCCGGTGTAGGTGCGGTGGTTCTCGATCAGTGATTTCAGTTCACTGACGTCTTCTTCCGCTTCGACTTCTTCGAGTTCAACGAGGTCGAGGTTGCAGTTCACAAGGAACTTCCCGTCAGGGTCGTGGACATACGCGACGCCGCCTGACATTCCGGCGGCAAAGTTGCGGCCGGTGGGTCCCAGAATGACGGCTCGTCCGCCCGTCATGTATTCACAGCCGTGGTCGCCCACCCCTTCAATTACCGCACTGGCTCCTGAGTTGCGAACACAGAATCGTTCAGCGGCCACGCCTCGAAAATACGCTTCGCCGCTGGTTGCTCCGTAGAGGGCCACGTTTCCAACGATGATGTTTTCCCGCGGCTCGAAGCTGCTGTTCTTCGGTGGGTAGATGATCAATCGCCCACCGGACAATCCCTTGCCCGCATAGTCGTTGGCATCGCCTTCGACTTCGATTGTGACGCCCTGAGCACTCCACGCCCCCACACTCTGTCCGGCGGAACCATTTGCCTTGATGTGAATCGTGTCGTCAGGGAGACCATCCGGCCCGTGAGCACGACTTACTTCATTGCTCAGGATTGTTCCGAATGCTCGGTCGATATTCTCAATCGTCGTTTCGACCTGAACGGGTTTCCTGTCACTGATCGCAGACTGACACTTCTCCAGGAGTTCAATGTCGCGAACCTCCTCAAGTCCGTGCTTCTGATCGATTGTGCAATAGGTCTTGACGTCGGCATGAGGCTTCTCCGCCGGTGTCAGAATCGGAGTCAGGTCAATATTCTTAGCCTTCCAATGGGCGATCTCGCGATCCACTTCCAGCATGTCGCAGCGGCCGACCATTTCATTGATCGTTCGGAAGCCAAGTTCGGCCATGATTTCCCGAGCTTCTTCCGCCACCATGAACAGATAGTTGACGACATGCTCAGGCTTACCAGCAAACTTCTTCCGCAGTTCCGGATCCTGTGTGGCAATCCCAACCGGGCACGTGTTCAGGTGACACTTCCGCATCATGATGCAGCCGATGGTAATCAGAGGTGCTGTACTAAAACCGTACTCCTCGGCCCCAAGCAGTGTAGCGATCACAACATCGCGACCGGTTTTGAGCTGACCGTCGGTCTGCAGGCGAACACGGCTGCGAAGGTCGTTCATCACGAGTACCTGGTGCGTTTCGGCGATGCCAAGTTCCCATGGAAGACCAGCATGTTTGATGCTCGTCAGAGGCGACGCGCCGGTGCCTCCCTCACTGCCGGAGATCAGGATGTTGTCCGCGTGTCCCTTGGCCACTCCGGACGCAATCGTTCCAACACCGACTTCGGAAACCAGTTTCACACTGATTCGTGCTCGACGATTGGCATTCTTGAGGTCGTAGATCAGCTGCGCGAGGTCTTCGATTGAGTAGATGTCGTGATGCGGAGGAGGGCTGATGAGTCCTACGCCGCGTGTTGACAGTCGCGTTGAAGCGATGACGTTGTCGACCTTATGGCCGGGCAACTCGCCACCTTCACCGGGCTTGGCTCCCTGGCTGATCTTGATCTGAATCTCGTCACTGTTGGTGAGGTACCATGAGGTCACACCAAAACGTCCGCTGGCAACCTGTTTGATGGCTGATCTTCGCAGGTCACCATTATCGTCCGGAGTAAACCGTTCGTACTTCTCACCGCCCTCGCCGGTGTTACTCTTACCTTCCATGCGATTCATCGCGATGGCCAGAGTTTCGTGGGCTTCGGCAGAAATAGATCCAAAGCTCATCGCCCCTGTGCAGAATCGCTTGACGATTTCACTGGCGGGTTCCACCTCGTCCAGAGGAACGGGAGTGGCTCCTTTAAATTTCAGGAGTCCTCGAAGGTGACACGCCCGCGTCGTTTCCCGGTTTACAAGGTCGCTGAAGTCTTTGTAAGCATTCCTGTCGCCGGTCCGCGCGGCCTGTTGAATGCGGCCGATCGTATGCGGGTTCCATGCGTGCTTTTCACCATTGCGCCGCCAGTGGAAAAGGCCCGGGTTTGGCAACTCTGTTGATTCACTGTCAGAGTTGCCTGGGTAACCCTGGTGATGACGGAGCAGACTCTCTTCGGCAAGGACATCGAATCCGACGCCCTTGATTCTGCTGGCGGTGCCTGCAAAACACATTTCGACGACGTCGTCGGCCAGGCCGACCGCTTCAAAGATCTGTGCTCCCTTGTAACTCTGCAGGGTGCTGATACCCATTTTGGCCATCACCTTCAGCATGCCCTTCGCGACACCCAGTCGGTAGGTCTGAACAATTTTCTGGTCGGTGAATTCTTCGTCGATCTTTCCGTCGACACGTGCCTGTCGCAGAGCATACAGAGCAAGGTACGGATTGATCACATCCGCTCCATAGCCAATCAGCAGGCAGAAGTGATGGACTTCCCGAGCTTCTCCGGACTCTACCACGATCCCAATCTGCGTTCGCTCTTCGTGTCGAACGAGATGGTGATGTACGGCGCCCGTCGCCAGCAGGGAACTGACGGCAATGCGGTCCGGCCCAATGTTGCGATCAGACAGGATAATCAGGCTGTATCCGTCACGAATCGCCTGACGTGCTTCTTCGCAGATTCGCGTGAGAGCAGACTGCAGGCCTGCGGCACCTTCACTGCGCGGGTAGGTGATATCAATAACCTGGGATCGCCAGCCACGGTGATCCATGTCTCTGAGGTTGGCCAACTCCTGATTGCTCAGGATTGGATGCGGTACGGCCAGTCGATGGCACTGTCCGGCTTCCGTCTGCAACAGGTTGCCTTCCGGGCCAATGTAGCACTCCAGCGACATGATGACTTCTTCGCGAATCGAATCGATCGCCGGATTAGTCACCTGAGCAAACAGCTGACGGAAGTAGTCGTATGGCATGCGTGCCTGATCAGAAAGACAGGCCAGAGCAGCGTCATTCCCCATGGAACCGATCGGATCCTTCTTCGCGTGCAGAAGAGGGATCAGCATGAACTGCAGCGTTTCGGTCGTATAACCAAACGCCTGCATGCGATTAAGCAGGTCCTGGTTCTCGTAGTATTTTGGCTTGTTTCCGGTCGGGATATCGCTGAGGAGAATTCGCTCACTGTCCAGCCACTTGCGGTACGGGCGTTTGGCGGAACAGTCAGTTTTGAGTTCTGCATCCGGGATGATGCGTCCCTCTTCAAAATCGACAAGGAACATGTGGCCGGGCTGCAGACGGCCCTTAAAGGCCACATTGTCCGGCTCAATGTCGAGCACACCGACTTCACTCGCCATGACGACTCGGTCGTCTTTGGTCACGTAATAACGGCTGGGTCGCAGTCCGTTTCTGTCGAGTGTCGCACCGATGTAGTGGCCGTCTGTAAATGAAACGGAGGCCGGACCATCCCATGGTTCCTGCAGAGAACTGTAGTACTCGTAGAATGCTCGCTTCTCTTCAGACATAGTCGAGTGATTCTGCCATGCTTCAGGAATCATCATCATGACGACTTCCTGCAGAGTTCGACCGCTGTGGTAGAGCATCTCAAGTGCGTTGTCGAAACACCCTGAGTCGGATGTGTGTGGTTCCACGATCGGAAACAGTTTCTTCAGGTCGTCACCCCAAAGTTCACTTTCCATCACACCCTGACGAGCGAACATCCAGTTGCTGTTCCCCTTCACGGTGTTGATCTCGCCGTTGTGCGACATGAACCGGAGCGGCTGAGCTCGGTCCCAACTGGGGAATGTGTTGGTTGCAAACCGACTGTGAACCATCGCAAGGTGGCTCCTGTAGTCGTCCGCCTGCAGGTCTTTGAAGAAATTCAGGACCTGATGCGATGTGAGCATTCCCTTGTAGATGATGACCTTGGTCGACAGGGAGCAAACATAAAACGCAAGTGCCTGAGCCAGGTCACTGTTGCGCAGGCGGTGGCTGGCCAGCTTGCGAATGACGAACAACTGTCGCTCGAGAGCTTCTGCGTCCAGTCCATCCGCAGCACCGACAAACAGCATTTCCATATGGGGAGCAAAGTCACGGGCCGTCTTGCCAATGTCTGCTCCGTCAAAGTCCACTGGCAGAGGCCGCCAGCCAAGTAGTTTCTGTCCCTGCTGCGCGATCAGCTCTTCAACCGTTTCTTTGCACGTTTTGCGTTCCCCTTCATCCTGTGGCAGAAAGACGATTCCGGCGCCGTATAGCCCGGGTTCCGGCAGGTCGAGTCCGATGTCTTCTTTGGCCACGCGACGCAGGAAGTCATTGGGAAGACCGGTCATCATGCCGGCCCCGTCTCCCGTATTCTCCTCACAACCACAGGCACCGCGATGATCCATGTGGCGAAGAATTCGGTCTGCGTCCGTAATAATGGAACGGGATGGTTGGCCCTTGATGTGAGCGATGAAGCCAACGCCACAGTTCTCATGCTCGTTGGCGGGATCGTAAAGCCCTTTTGCCTCTGGCGCTCCAAAAGAAGGACGCATGTCGCGAGGGTATTGGTTGCCTCTTAAGTCTTGCATTTTCGTTCTCTTATTATGTTCCGCCTGTGCCTGTCGGCGCAGAATCCCCGCGGCAGGTGCGGTGCTCCGTCCGTAGAACACAAAGCTTCGCTGGATCAGCGATTCTGCTGCGGCGTATTAATTGATTCAGGACGTCAGATTTCTGACGTCGATGCGTGCTGGATGTCGTTCACTGCCCCGGAGGCCGGTTTTCAACGGCGAGCAGCGAGTGATTGCGATTCCAGACACCAGATCTACGATCAGGGACCGGATTCACGTCCAATGGCTCGAAAAACTGAATCTGATTCACGAGCTTCCCAGAGAAAGACCGGAATCCACGCTTATTTTCACAGGTTTATTTGCCAAAACAAGTGAGCGGCGACCCTACGCAGTCCGGGATTCCATTTTCAACCAAGGACTCCAATTCTCAGGAAACCGAAGGCGGCCCGAGAGGCAGTTTTCTGGTCACAAAAACAATAGGGACGAGGAAAACCTCGGTGCCTGTTCATTTGTTCATGTTGTTCTGGGGTGCACAGGTTCCGGTAGACTGAGTCAACATTGCTGTCGGATCTGAGTCATCTGCACGTATTACCAGCAAGCGGCTCAGAAAATCCGGGCAATTCCGGTTAGATCCGCACACAAACGACGTCTCTTCCACTAAGCACGTCAGAATGCGGTCCTGACGCTGCTTTGGGCCTTGAGCATCCCCCGTTGCTCAGGTGGAGGATTATGGAACAACAACAGACCGTTGACGCTTCCGTTTCGGCGGAAGAACTGGAAGAACTGGACGAAGTGTACCGAGAGAATTCTCGGGAGCTTTGGGCGATCTTCTATTCGCAATGCAGTGACCCTGAGCGAGCATACGATGCTGTTCAGGAGTCATTTCTTAGACTGCATGCGCATCGAGGAGAGCAAATCCGGGACCCCAGAGCGTGGCTCCTGCGTGTGGGACAAAACTGGCTCAGAGATGTCGCCAGACGCAAGAGCAGCAGCTGTAAGCTGACTCCGGCGCTCGATGAAATTGTAAATGACAGATTCGTTCCTCAGGACATTCTGTCATCCACAGAGAACCGACAAGCCATTCGGCACGCACTTCAGTGTCTGCTGGAAGATGACCGAAAGGTGCTTGTCATGAAGTATTCCTTGAACTGGACCTCAGCAAAAATGGCTCGAGTGATGGATTGCTCAGCAGCTGCCATCGATATGAGACTCTCTCGAGCGAGACGACGGCTGGCAGAATTGCTGGAAGAGCAGGGCTACGATCATGAGTAACATCCAACCTGAAAAAGACCCACTGCTTTCTGACGGACAGATGGAGGATCTGCTGTCAGCCTTTTACGCAGGTGAGGAGCCGGAAGCGTTGAAGCAGCTTCCTTCGACGTGGTCACAGATTCAGAACAATGACGTGTCTGAGGATCTGATCGTGGCTCCCGCAAAGCGTCTGCCGGACGCCTCTCGCGGCATTTTTGTGGCGGTCGCAACACTCGCCATGTGCGTCGTCGTAATGATCGTCTTGTCGGGCGACAATTCGGGCGAATCAACCGCACAGGACAAAGGTCAGCAGACACAGGGACAGCAACTGAACAACACAATAAATGTGTCCGGTGATGGTCAGTCTTCCGGAGGCGGAGTGATTGGCGACGACAGCACTACGCTCGAGGAAATTGACAATATCGATCTGACGCCTCAGGACGATGAGCCTGACGGAGACGTTGAAAAGACAGATCGGAAGCCCGAGTCAGAGTAACAGAACTCGTCAGAGTTCCAATGTCGCAAAACATCTGACTCTTAACGCTGCCCGCTTTGCGCCCCGGGACAGACGCTGCGGGATAGACTGACTTCTCACGAATTCAGGTACGCAAGTCTCATCGAGTGTTTCGATTACCCCTGAAGCACGCGATCAATGGTCTCGCGAAGAACTGAACCGCTCTTGATCAGAGCAGTTCGCTCCTTGGTCCACAGGTCGACTTCAATGTGGCTCTTCACACCAGAACGGCCAACAACGGTTGGTACGGACAGGCAGACGTTTTGAATTCCATATGCGCCGTTCTGCAGCGAACTGACGGGCAGAATGCGGTCATCGTCCAGGGCAATGCTGTGCACGACGTCTGCAATCGAAACGCCGACGGCGAAGCCTGCGCCACCCTTCTTGCTGATCACTTCCGCACCACTGCCGCGCGTTTTCTTCTCGACCTCTGCGATGACGGTCTGATTGACGCCAGGAAACTTCTCCAGCGGCAGGTTGGCAATCTGTGCCTGCGACCAGATTGGCACCATGCTGTCGCCGTGCTCGCCAAAGATCGTCACGTTGACCTGCGTTGCAGGAACGTCGAGTCGTAGTGCCAGCATGCTGCGGAGTCGTGTTGTGTCGAGGACCGTTCCCAGCCCAATGACCTGGTTGACCGGAAGTCCGAGATCCTGAACGGCAAGGTATGTCAGCACATCGACCGGGTTTGAGACGACAAAGACAATGGCGTCCTTTTTCAGTCCGTGACTCTTCACGTCCGCAAGGATATTGCGAAACAGTGCCACGTTGCGGTTGATGAGGTCAAGGCGACTCTCATCCGGTTTGCGACGCAGTCCGGCAGTGATCACCACCACGTCACTGTCACGCACCGCCTCTGTACCGCCTGCTGTAATCTTCTGGGGAGCCATGATGGAGGCTCCATGAATCAGGTCCAGTGCCTGTCCTTCACAGAGTTCCTGATTCACGTCAACCAGAGCAATCTCTTTAACGATCCCACCGGCCTGCAGTGCAAACCCGGCACACGAACCGACAAGGCCACCGCCTCCAATAATGCTGACTTTCATGTGTCTTCCTTTTTGAACGGCTGAGAGTTCAGCCCTCTGACGTGCTCGTTAAGTCTGAGGTTTAATGGACCACCCGAGGGCTGCACTACTTGCCAAGTGCTGCAAGGACCTGGTTTGTGATCATCTGTACGAGGTCTTCACTGGCGGGTGGGGCAGTCTGGACCTCGCACGCAGTTCCACATGGCTCCTGCAGATAGCCTGGGTATTCAGGAGCTGTCGGGAATGCCCGCTGAACAGGAATTGACTCCTTGTAGCCTTCACGAAATGCGCTGTTGCCGCACAGGTCACAGTCATCGTTATGGAAGCGTGGGTCGTCGAATCCGAGTTTCTTCTTCAGGTCCAGCAACTCACGATTCTTCTGCTCATTGAGGTACTCAACCGGACCGAGCTGTTTTGTGAGCAGCAGGATACGACAGTAAGCGTCCAGAATTTCGGTTTTCCAATACGCATCGGTCAGGTCTTTGCCGAAGCTGACAGTACCGTGGTTCTTGAGAATGACGGTGTTCGTTGACTTCAGAAAAGGCGTGACAGTTTCTGCAAACCGCTGATCACCAGGGGTTTCGTAAGGGGCGATGGGGACTTCTCCCATGAAGACTTCGACTTCGGGAAGAATACACTGAGGGATCGGTTCGCCTGCGACAGCAAACGCCGTTGCATGAGGGGGGTGACAGTGGACCACAGCCTTGACGTCCGGTCGGTTTCGCATGATCTCAAGGTGCAGGAGCACTTCGCTGGTGCGTTTCCGCGTTCCAGCGATCTGGTCGCCATTCATGTCGACGGCACAGATGTCTTCCGGCTTCATGAAGCCTTTGCAGATCATCGTGGGAGAACACAGGACAGCGTCTTCGCCCACACGAATACTGATGTTGCCGTCGTTCGCGGCAGCAAAACCCTTATTGTAAATACGACGACCAATCTCGCAGATTTCTTCCTTGAGTCCTCGGTCGTTAATTCCACTGTTCCACTTGTTCATCGTTATCTTCCCTGGGGTTTAATTGTGAATGTCGGTCAGGCATCAACCACGTTGATGCTGTCAAGAATCGCCGCGTTGTAGGCGTCGATTGGTTTGGTCTCGGGGTGAAACGGGGCTGCCGCTTCGGCGCTTTCGCTGACTGCCATGAGCTGGCCAGGTCCGGCGTTCAGCTGGTCAAGAATCACAATCGGCTCAGTGCGTCCCTGGCTTCGGTCGCACAGCCCTTCGTGCATCAACGGAACGGCCACTTTCCAGACTGCTCCTTCAAGTGACGGGTGGCACCTTGAAAGGGTGACGTTTCCAATGCATTCCATGAATCTCATCGTCGGCCTCCCGCTTCGTTCCATCCGGTGGGGGCCTCGGTGCCGGCCTGGCCTGTCCCTCTCAAAAGATTGAGTAGTTCCGCAAATGACCAGCCTTTCGACGCCAGACACCAGATCTGAGGATTCATGAGTTCAATGAGCTGACGTCGTGCTGTGTCGGGCGTGATGACGGCAGCACGGCACGTCTGATCTCGGTTCAGCAGACAACTGACAACTGCCGGTTGGCCACCGCAGCAGACGACTCTTCGATCGTGTTGAATTTCTGCGAGCGTCAGTCGGGCCGCGTCCCATTCGCAGTCAGCTGCTTTGGTCTGCCAGCCAGCGACGTTTGCCGCAGACGCAGCGGACGGGCAGTCACCGATCGTAAACAGCACGCCCGTGGCTGGAACTGAGGCGGCTGTGCCGCGTTTCACTGAGATACGATGCTTGCGTATGTAGTCCCGACCGGATGGTGTAATCACTGCCGATGATGGCACAGCCAGAGTTCTGCCGGCTGCACTCAGTTGGACAAGGCAGTCTTCGGTGATGACCTGCCCGGCAGGCACAGCACATTCATCTCTCACAACAACCGATTCCGACACGGGATCCACGTTTGTTGCCGAGGCAGACACAATCACCCCGCGAGACCGCAGTTCCTGCAGCACTCCCTGAGTGATTCGTTCAATTTGCTGGCTGTTAAGATTCATGATTTAAATGGAGAGTCAACGATCCCCTGGACAGCGAAGCGAATCGGACAGTCGTTCCGTCCAACCATTTCGCGAATACTCTTTCCATCACTGGTGAAGAACACCAGATCTCCGGTTGCGGCTCCCTGTCCATCAATCGCGAGAAACGGGAATCCGTCTGCCTCGTTATTAATGTCCAGTGGCTGCAGCGCGACGAGTCGCCACCCCTGAAGCGCCGCGTGCTTCACGGTTGAGGTTGCATTTCCAATGACTCGTGCCGCCTGCATGGTTGCTGATTCTTAATTAGATGATTCGCAGATCTTCGATGATTGAGCAGCGTCTCTGGCGAGTGAACGTCATCGGACTCGTCACTCCTTCGCCAGTCGGCGTTGCGATGCTGAATGAGGGGAAACTCTCGCCGCCGAGTCCGAGTCCTGTCATGCAGGATCCGTTTTTGACGAACACTGTGGTGTTCATGATCCGGCCCATGCGAGTCATGTTTCGCACGTTCTGAGAGTGAATAATGGCTGTATGACCAAAGCCGTGCTCAAATTCGCGAGCAAGGTCAATCGCGTGATCTGCACATGTCGCTCGCACGAACGGCACGAACGGCATCATTTGTTCTTCAGGAACGAATGGGTTGTTGGTGTCCGTTTCGCCATACAGAATCTGTGTGTCCTGAGGGACAGTGACACCAATCTGAGCAGCCAGCCACGCGGGATCTTTGCCGATGAATTCACGATTCAGGGCATGATGACCACCTGGCTCTTTGGGCGGCCCAAATGCCAGCGAGGTAAACTGTGCCACCTGCTGAGCATTCAGCAGATATCCGCCATTCTGCCCGACGGCCGCCATC
Organism: uncultured Planctomycetaceae bacterium; assembly: GCA_913031625.1. Lineage (GTDB taxonomy): Bacteria > Planctomycetota > Planctomycetia > Planctomycetales > Planctomycetaceae > Fuerstiella. The sequence goes on from CAJWGB010000111.1 coordinate 15,885, forward strand.
AGCTGGTCAAAGATGGAGTTTACGGCAAAGACCTCTTTTTCACCGATGCACAACAGATTGTTGTCAAACGCAGCTCCTTCGACGATTGATCGAGCTGCGTTGTCGATGTCTGCAGTTTCGTCCACAACAACGGGAGGGTTACCCGGGCCGGCAACGATTGCTCGCTTGTTTGATTTGAGAGCGGCACGAGCGACGGCTGGTCCCCCGGTGACGACGAGCAGTCGAATCCCCCGATGGTCAAAGACCTGCTGCGCGGACTCGATGGTAGGTGTCCCGATGATCGTCATCAGGTTCTGGAGCCCGGTTGCCTCATAAATGGCTTTGTTAAAGGCCTGCACGCCTTCACAGGCAATCCCTGCACCGCTGGGGTGAGGATTCACAACGACTGTGTTGCCTGCTGCCACCATGTTGACGAAGTTGCCCGCCAGCGTTGGCAGCGAGTGAGTGACGGGAGTGATGGCACCGATCACACCAAAGGGAGCGTATTCAGTGACCGTCAGCCCTCGGTCGCCACTGACAGCATCTGTCCGCAGGGCTTCGATTCCCGGAACCTGGCGGATCACATGCAGTTTGGCGATCTTGTGGTCGAGTCGGCCGATTTTTGTTTCTTCGAGTTCCTTACGGCCCCATTCATCAGCCCGCTGCTCGCACATGGACTTGACGATTTCGATCGCTCTTCCCCGATCTTCCATGGACGCACCGGCAAGCTGTTCAAAACCAGCCTGAGCGGCTTTGACTGCCTGGTCGACATCGTCAAATACGCCCCAGTTGTCCCCCGGACTGCCATTGCGCGGCGTGCCGTTTGTTTGTGGGGTGGAAAGCTGAGTCAGGACTTCCTGAACAATCTGTCGAACTGCCTGTTCTGTTGCCTGCATTCTTCTGTCTCACGCAGGTGCCATGGGCACCGTGGTTTATTCCCTCCGTGATGAACTGGCCAGGCATCCTGCCTGGCGATTTCCGGTCCCGACTGGTCAGGACATTTGTTGGTACTTTTCATCGATCCAGACATGGGCCGACGAAAGCATGACAAGTCGAACAATCATCACGAGGGCCATGACTCCCGCGAAGACAGCGTTACCAATGAAATTCGTGGTGATGAAGAACACGACATTGAGAATGGCACCTGCTTCGAGCATCGCAGACCCAACGATGTGCTGAGTGTGAAATACCTGAGCGAGGACGTGGTACGCCGTGTCCGGATCAACCTCCTCCAGACTCCCCTGTTTTCTGATCGCTGCCCTGGCGATGAAGTTCGGAACGACAAGATGCTGAACAAACATGAGGCCACCTATGCCCAGCCCCAGCCAGCTCATGAACTCCGGTTCGTTCACCATGTCTTCTCCACTCAGGAAAAAGCCAATTCCCAGCAGAGAAATCACGCCGAAGATCAGTGCCCCGGTCACTACCCTCAGCGCCGGAAGTATCTCAGCCACCGCGGCTGACGACTCCGCACCTGGTCCATCATCCAGAGTCGACATCAGACGCTCCCTCCTTCATAGATCTTCCGATCATGCACGTTGACGGAATCCACAATTCCCACGATGGCACAGTCAATCGGCAGAGTCTTTGTTCCTGGCGTAAACCGAGCACTGCTGCCCTGAACGCAGAAGACCACTTCTCCTTCACCGGCGCCGACAGTGTCGACAGTGATAAAAGAACGTCCCGTCGGCTGCAGGTCACTCTGATCTGCTTCGTTCACTCGCAGGGGTTCCACAATCAACAGCTTCTGGCCGGTGAGTTCATCGACCTTCTGCGTGGAAACAACACTGCCAGTGATTCTTGCCAGAAACATGGTTGGTCCTTTTCTCCTCAGGAAATTGCCGCCGCTGTTTGACGAGCAACAACGATCTCTTCATTGGTAGGCACGACCCACACCTGAACTCGGCTGTCGTCAGTACCAAGGCTGACTTCGGTGCCACGCTCTGCTGAACGATTTTTATCGTCGCACAGACGCACGCCGGCCCAGTCCATGGAGGCACAGACACGCTCACGGATTCGCTGGCTGTTCTCACCAATGCCTCCCGTGAACACGATGACGTCAACGCCTCCCAGAAGTGCCATGTAACTGCCCACATGAGAACGAATGGAAGCTTCAAACAGCCTGAGCGCCAGATCCGCTCGTTCGTGGCCGTCAGCCGCAGCATCTTCGAGGTCTCTACAGTCACTGCTAAGCCCGCTGACCCCCAGCAGTCCTCCCCGGGAGCTCATTTCCGCAAGGACCTGCTCGAATGTCAGGCCCGTCGCTTTCATGACAACCGGAATTGCATAGGCGTCAAAATCTCCGACACGGTTGTTGTTGGGAAGTCCGCCCTGAGGGCTCATTCCCATGGAAGCCGCGCGGCTCTCTCCGGAATCAATCGCACAAACAGACGCACTGCCACCAAGGTGACAGCTGATGATCTTCAGGTCGTCTCGCCCCAGCAGTTCTGCCACGCGACCAGCAATGAAGCGGTGGCTGGCTCCATGGAATCCCCAGCGTTTGATTTCGTGCTCCGTATACCATTCGTATGGAACCGCGTAGGCTCGATGTTCAAATGGAATCGTTTCATGAAATCCTGTCTCGAGCGCCGCCACAAGCGGGATCGAGGGAAATGCCTGTTGAAGCTGACGCATCGCAC